>NZ_JBEZLR010000003.1:138245-263785 GCF_040652275.1 Streptomyces sp. NPDC048275 | reverse complement strand
GGTTGATAGGCCAGATCTGGAAGGCGGGTAACCGCTGGAGGTGACTGGTACTAATAGGCCGAGGGCTTGTCCTCAGTTGCTCGCGTCCACTGTGTTGGTTCTGAAACCACGAACAACCCCATGCCCGGGGCCACCGGGTGTGGTGCGGTATTCACAGTTTCATAGTGTTTCGGTGGTCATAGCGTGAGGGAAACGCCCGGTTACATTCCGAACCCGGAAGCTAAGCCTCACAGCGCCGATGGTACTGCAGGGGGGACCCTGTGGGAGAGTAGGACGCCGCCGAACTAATTGTAGAGAAAACCCCTGTACCGGGAATCCGGTACAGGGGTTTTCTGCGTTCAGGGTCATTTAGGGTTTTGTTATGCGCTATGACCTAGTCATCTTCGACAATGACGGTGTCCTCGTGGACAGTGAGCCGATCTCCAACACGATCTTGGCCGCCTATCTGACCGAGCTCGGGCATCCGACCTCGTACGAGGAGTCCATCAGGGACTACATGGGGTCGGCCATGCACCGTATCCACGACCTTGTGCACGAGCGCACTGGGCGGCGGCTGCCGGACGGCTTCGACGAGGTCTTCCACGGGCGGGTCTTCGCCGCCTTCGAGCGGGAGTTGGAGCCGGTGCCGGGTGCCGTGCAGGTGTTGGAGAAGCTGGCGGCGGACGGGGTGCCGTACTGCGTGGCCTCCTCCGGGAGTCATGAGCGGATTCGGGTGGGGCATCGGAAGACCGGGCTCGATCGGTGGTTCGACGAGGGGCGCGTTTTCAGTTCGCAGGACGTGGGGCGGGGCAAGCCGGCGCCGGATCTGTTTCTGTACGCGGCCGAGCGTATGGGCGTACCGCCGGAGAAGTGCGTCGTCGTCGAGGACAGTCCGCTCGGTGTGCGGGCGGCGAACGCTGCCGGGATGGACGTGTACGGGTTCACCGCGATGACGCCTGCCGCCAGGCTCGTCGGCGCCACTCAACTTTTCGCCGACATGGGGGAGTTGGCCGACCTGCTTGTATGACGAAGCGGTGTCCTGGTTTTGGTGGGGCTCGGGAGGCCGGTGCCACAGAGCTGAGCAAAATTCATCTTCGGCTTGATCTACCCACCGGTAAGCCGGGGCCCTACGCTCGCCGCCATGACTGATGTGCTGCGGCGCGGTAGGGCCTCCTTGGCGTTCAGCTTCTTCGCCCAAGGCGCGGCCTTTGCGCTGCTCGTGACGCGCATCCCGGCCATCCAGGACCGCTACGGGATATCCGACGCGCTGCTGCCCGCCTTCCTCGCCGCCGTGCCGATTCTGGCCGGGGTGGGAAGTGTGGCCACTGAGCACCTGGTCAAGCGGGTGCCGCCCAGCCTTCTCCTGAGGTGGTCGCAGCCGGTCGTCCTGCTCGCTCTGCTCGGCGTCGGGGCCGGTGACCAGCTGGTCGAAGTGGCGGTTGCGCTCGGCGTGTTCGGGCTCGCGGTCGGCGTGCTCGACGCGTCCATGAACATGCTCGGGGTGAGCCTGCAGCGGACGTACGGGCGCAGCATCATGCTTGGTTTCCACGCCACGTACAGCCTGGGCGGGATCGTGGGTGCCTCGCTCGCCTGGGCGGGGGCGCACTGGGACCTCTCGCTCTTCGTGTCGTATGTGCCGGTGGTGCTCGTGCTGTTGCCGGCCGCGTTGGTGGGGAGTCGGTGGTACGTCGATGGGGGTGCGCCCGACAAGGAGGTCGCTGACGCGGCCGAGGGCGGGCCTGTCGTCTTCAAGTTGCTGCTGCCGCTTTGTCTGGTGATGACGTTCGCTTATATCGGGGACTCGACGGTCTCCAACTGGAGTGCGAAGTACCTGCAGGACGTGCTGGGGAGTTCGGAGCAGCTGGCGACCGTTCCGTACAACGTCTACATGGTGACGACCTTGCTGGGGCGGGCCATCGGGGACTTCGGGGTCCGGCGGTTCGGGGCGGTCGCCGTCGTACGGCTGGGGGCGGTCGTGGCGGCGCTCGGGTTCGCGGTGGTGGCGGCGGCACCGGGTGCGTGGGTCGGGATGCTCGGGTTCACGTTGCTGGGGCTGGGCTTGTGTGTGCTTGTGCCGCAGACGTTCGCGGCGGCCGGGCGGCTTTTTCCATGGGCTTCGGATGCGGCCATCGCGCGGCTGAATATTTTCAACTATGTGGGGTTCTTGATCGGCTCGCCGTTGGTGGGGGCGCTGGGGGACGCGTGGAGCTACCGCGGGGCCATGCTCGTACCGATGGTGTTGGTGCTGGTGACGTTGGTGTACGCCCGGTCGTTCGATGCTCAACCGGACCGATACGGTGACGGGCATGAGCGGCCGCGCACAGCTGATGTGGGACGAGGCAGTAACGGGCTATGACTTCGGTCCGGACCACCCGATGGATCCGGTCCGGCTGGCGCTGACCAGGCGACTGGTCGACGCCTTCGGGCTGGAGCGGGAGATCGACGTGGTCGCGGCGAAGCCCGCCGGGGAGTCGACGCTGCGGCTCGTGCACCGCGAGGATTATGTCGAGGCGGTCAAGGCCGCGTCCGCCGATCCGGAGGCCGCGGACACCTCGTACGGGCTCGGGACCGTGGATGATCCCGCCTTCGCGGGGATGCATGAGGTGTCCGCGATGATCGCCGGGCAGTCGGTGGGGGCGGCGGAGGCGGTGTGGCGCGAGGATGTGCTGCATGCGGTGAACTTCGCGGGTGGGCTGCATCATGCGATGCCGGGTGGTGCGTCCGGGTTCTGTATCTACAACGACGCCTCGCTGGCGATCGCACGGCTGCTGGAGCTGGGGGCCGAGCGGGTCGCGTACGTCGATGTGGATGTGCATCACGGGGATGGTGTGCAGGCCGCCTTCTGGGAGGATCCGCGGGTTCTGACGATCTCGCTGCATGAGCATCCGCGGACGTTGTTTCCGCAGACGGGGTGGCCGGAGGAGACGGGGGCCGAGTGCGCGGAGGGATCCGCCGTGAACGTGGCGTTGCCGGCCGGGACCGGGGATGCGGGGTGGTTGCGGGCGTTTCATGCGGTGGTGCCTGAGCTGATCGCCGACTTCCGGCCGCAGGTGCTTGTCACCCAGCACGGTGCCGACACCCACTTCGAGGATCCGCTCGCGCATCTCGCCGTCTCGCTGGATGCGCAGCGGGCTGTGCAGGTCGCGTGTCACGACCTGGCGCACGAGTACGCCGACGGGCGGTGGGTCGCGCTGGGTGGGGGCGGGTATGCGGTCGTGGACGTCGTACCGCGGTCGTGGACGCATCTGGTTGCCATCGCGGCGGGGCGGCCGGTGGAGCCCGAGACGGTGATTCCTGAGAGCTGGCGGCAGGAAGTTTTCGCTCGTACGCGGCAGTTGGCGCCTGCGCGGATGACGGATGGGCGGTGGCCTGTGTCCTGGAAGGGCTGGGAGGGTGGGTACGACCCGGCGGATCGGGTTGATCAGGCGGTGGTGGCTACGCGGCGGGCGGTGTTTCCGTTGCGGGGGATGTTGCCGTAGAGGGAGGGAGGGGTGGGGGTTTCTCGCCCCCGCCGCCCCTACCCGTCCCATCCCTGGGGGCTCCGCCCCCAGACCCCCCGCCAGGGGCGCTGCGCCCCCTGGACCCCCGCCTAGGGGGCTTGCTGCCCCCTGGACCCCCGCGTCGGGAGCTGCCGCCCCCCCAGGACCCTCCGCCTCGGGGGCCGCCGCCCCCAGACCCCCGGCGTCGGGAGCTGCCGCCCCCCGGGCCCCCTCGCCTCGGGGGCCGCCGCCCCCCCGGGACCCCTCGCCTCAGGGGCCGCCGCCCCCCCAGACCCCCGCCAAGGGCGGTGGGCCCCCAGACCCCGCTTCGCGGGGGGCCGCCGCCCCTCCCGACTCGCCCGAAGGGCTCGTCCTCAGACGTCGGACGGGCTGGAAGAGCAAGCCCCGGCCGGGGGTGAAGCGCACGTGAGTGTGCATTACGCCAACTGTGCGGGCTTTTCGGGATTTTCGGGGTGAACCTCCGGCAAATGCGTCAGCATCGCTGTCGTGTTGAGCACCGGAGCATTGCGTGCGCACCTGCTGGCCGCTCGGTTGGCCGGGCCTGTTGCCACCTCGCGTGAGGAGAGCCTGCGGAGTTATCGGCTCTTCGCCGCCCGTGATCCACGTGTGCTGCTCGGACTCGATCCCGAGTGGACATGGCGGCAGCGGGATGTGATCGAGTTGATGGCCGACAAGTGTGGGGTTTCGGCCGATCCCACGCACACCACGGGGCATGATGTGATCGATCCCGAGCGGACCCTGGCCGCCCTCGACGCCTTCGCGGAGCGGCTCGGGAAGGCGGCCTGTAACCGCGACCCGGTGCTTCTCGGTACCGGACATCCGCACCGACTGCTCGGTTTCTACGCCGCGCTCGCGGACGCCCTGTCGGCGGCGGGATGTACGGTCCTCACCCCCGCGCAGGGTAGCTCTGTCGACATAACGACCCGGTTCGGCCTACGCACGTACAACCTTGACTACGTACAAGGTGTCGCGTTGGTACGCGAACCCGGCGTGCAAGCCCCCGGTGGTGCGACCGGCGCACACTCCCACTCTCCGCTCCCGGTTCGGACCGTTCTGGCGGCCGCGGCGGAGGCCGGCGGGCGGCTCCCGGAGCTTGTCATCGGAGATCACGGATGGGTCTGCGGAGCAGGTCAGCTGGGGTTCGAGGCCATGGGGCTCGCCGATACGGACGATCCTGCGCTCTTCGTCGGAGAGGCAGAGGGGCGGGTGTCCGTCGTCGTTCCGCTTGATGACGCTGTGCGGTCTGATTACTACCGACCGCTTACTCGCTATGTACTCAATCGAGCGTGTCTGTCACAGTAGGCGGCCGATGGCATCCCCTCTTCCCCACTCGCATCACCCGCCCCTACATTGGGGAGTGAGCACGCAACGACGAAGAGTCACCGGAAGGGGAAGCCGGTGGCCGTCGAGTGCGGAAGGTTCAGGTGTGTCATGGCTGCAGCTGGCGAGAGGCCTCTGAACGAGGTTCAGTTCCTTACCGTGGCGGAAGTCGCCTCGGTGATGCGAGTGTCGAAGATGACCGTGTACCGGTTGGTGCACAGCGGTCATCTGCCGGCGATCCGGGTGGGGAGGTCCTTCCGGGTGCCGGAGCAAGCGGTTCACGAGTACCTCCGCGAGAGCTATGTGGGGGTGGAGACCGCCTGACGGCGTTCCGGGAGATCGTCCAAGATCTCCCGGAACCCCTCGATTACGACCTCAGCGCTCGGACGGGTAGGCTGGCCCCTCATAGGTCGTGTGGGCCCATGCAGCCCAGCACCGAGTAAAGAGAAGTGAGCGAGGGTAGTCGTGGGCTCTGTTATCAAGAAGCGGCGCAAGCGGATGGCGAAGAAGAAGCACCGCAAGCTGCTCAAGCGCACTCGCGTTCAGCGTCGCAACAAGAAGTAAGGCCGTACCCCGCCTCAGCGGGGCTCGTCCTTGCGCTTGTGCGACCGCTGCGAACAGCGCGCTCTGTGGTCCCTCACCTTCCGGTGGGGGACCACAGTCGTTTTCCGGCCGCAACGGCCGCGCATCTGCGACGGGAGAGTCATCGGGGGCGATGCTGTGCGTATGCCTGTCGTGTCGCCCGGCTCGGCCTGAACGTACGTCTGTGGTCGCCGTCACTTCGTGCATCGGGCGGTCATCACAGCGCAACATCAACCCGCTAGGTTGGCCGGACACGGGGAACACGGCAGGGTACGAGCAGAGCTACGTCCAGATACGTCCTGAACGGGAAGAGAGGCGCTGATCTTGGGGAAGGTCGTGCTCGTGACCGGGGTGGCCCGTCAGCTGGGGGGCCGGTTCGTACGACGGATCCAGCGTGACCCGCAGGTGGACCGGGTGATTGCCGTGGACGCGGTGCCGCCCGAGCACCATCTGGGCGGCGCCGACTTCATCCAGGCCGACATCCGCCAGCCCACGATCGCCCGGGTGCTCGCCGAGCACTCCGTCGACACGGTCGTCCACATGGATGTCACGGGCATCGCGCTGGGCGGCGCCAGCCGGACCACGGTCAAGGAGACCAACGTCATCGGCACCATGCAGCTCCTCGGTGCCTGCCAGAAGTCCCCGACGGTCAAGCGGCTGGTCGTGAAGTCCAGTACGAACGTCTACGGGTCTGCGCCGCGCGATCCGGCCGTGTTCACCGAGACCACCCCGCCCAAGTCGCTGCCCAGCGGCGGCTTCGCGAAGGACACGGTGGAGGTCGAGGGATATGTGCGAGGATTCGCGCGCCGGCGTCCCGATGTCGCCGTGTGCGTGTTGCGGTTCGCGAACATCCTGGGGCCGAGCGCGGACTCTCCGCTCGCCTCGTACTTCGCGCTGCCGGTGCTGCCGACCGTGTTCGGCTACGACCCGCGGCTGCAGTTCGTCCATGAGGACGACGTGATCGAGGTGCTGCGGATCGCGTCGCACGACCCGGTGCGCGGCACCCTCAACAGCGGCACGTTCAATATCGCCGGAGACGGTGTCCTGCTGCTCTCGCAGTGCGCTCGGCGCCTGGGCCGTCCCACGGTGCCGCTGCTACTGCCGGCGCTCTCCTGGGCGGGCACGGCGGTGCGTACGCTGGGCGTGACGGACTTCTCGCCGGAGCAGCTGCGGCTGCTCACCCACGGCAGGGTCGTGTCGACGAACCAGATGCGCGAGACGCTGGGGTACAAACCGAAGTACACGACCGCGGAGACCTTCGCGGACTTCGCACGCAGCCGAGGCCCCGGACTCCTGCCCCCCGAGGCCCTTGCGGGGGCCGTCGACAGGATCGCCGCGCTGCCCTACCTGGGCGGCGGCCACCCCCCGACACTGAGCGCCAACTGAGGAGCGCATCGACGATGGCGGACGCCAAGGTCATTCCGTTCGACGACGACCGGTCGCGCGGGGGTGCTGTGCAGCGCCCGCCGCGGCGGCGGGCCGCGGGGAGCCGGCGCAAGGGCGATCCCGTGGTGGTACGTGAGGTCCAGCCCCTGCCTGGCCGGGCCTTTCCGCAGGATGATGTTCCTGTGACGCGTGAGGAGCAGTCGCCGCAGCAGCCCCAGCCACCCCAGCAGCCGCAGGGCGTCGGCGGCCTTGAGCGGCGCATCGCCGGCGGCCTCGCCTTCCTGCGCCGACGCCTCACCGGTGACTACGAGATCGACGACTTCGGTTACGACCAGGAGCTCACCGATCAGGTCCTGATGTCCATGATCCGCCCGCTGTACGAGAAGTACTTCCGGGTCGAGGTGAAGGGCATCGAGAACATCCCGTCCGAGGGCGGGGCGCTGATCGTCTCGAACCACTCCGGGACGCTGCCGCTGGACGGTCTGATGATGCAGGTCGCCGTCCACGACAACCATCCCGCGGGCCGTCATCTGCGCCTGCTCGCGGCCGACCTGGTCTTCATGCTGCCGGTGGTCAACGAGCTGGCTCGCAAGGCCGGTCACACCCTCGCCTGCGCCGAGGACGCCGAACGGCTCCTGGAGCGCGGTGAACTGGTCGGCGTGATGCCGGAGGGCTTCAAGGGCATCGGCAAGCCGTTCAGCGAGCGCTACAAGCTCCAGCGCTTCGGGCGCGGCGGCTTCGTGTCGACCGCGTTGCGGCAGGGCACCCCGATCATCCCGTGCTCGATCGTGGGCGCGGAGGAGATCTACCCGATGATCGGCAACGCGAAGACCCTGGCCCGGCTGCTGGGCTTCCCGTACTTCCCGATCACGCCGACGTTTCCGTGGCTGGGCCCGCTGGGCGCGGTGCCGCTGCCGACGAAGTGGACGATCCAGTTCGGCGAGCCGATCCCCACGGACGGCTATCCGCCGGAGGCCGCCGAGGACCCGATGCTGATGTTCAACCTGACGGACCAGGTCAGAGAACAGATCCAGCACACGCTGTACAAGCTGCTGGTGCAGCGGAGGTCGGTTTTCTTCTAGGTACTTCCAGCTCCTTCTAGCTACTTCCAGGTTCAGGCACTTCGAGGTTTTTCCGTACGGCAATGGGGGCGCCCCTTCCTGCGAAGGGCGCCCCCATTGCCGTACGACCGCTGTCTCAGTCGGTGTCCTCGCCGTCGATGCCCAGTCCCGGAAGGAGACCGGGGAGGAGCGGGGGCACGGTGACGTCCGGGGCGCCGGCGGTCGGGCTGGTCCGGCCGGCTGACGGGGACGAGCTGGTGGGGTTCTTGGGCGGGTCCAGGAGGCCGCCCGTGCTGCCGCCGAGCAGGCCGTCGTCGGCGCTGCCCGAGGTGGACGGCTTCGGCTTGCCGCTGCTGTGGCTGCCGGTGGCGGAGCCGCTGGTGGCGCTGGGCTTCGCCGGGCGGTCCGTGCCGGACGGGCCGGTGGCGTCCGAACTGGCGCCCCGGTGACGGCCCGTGCCCTCCGGTGCGGGGGTCTGCGGCAGCAGCGGGTCGACTTCTTCGTCTATGGCGTCGAAGACCGACGAGACCTGGTCTCTGACGTCGCCGAGCTGGACGGGGAGCCTGTCGCGCAGTGCGCCCCACGCCTCGCGGTGCGACTGGGCGAAGGCGGAGAGGGCCTGGAGCGGGCCCAGCGAGCCGTCCCGCTCGTACGCCTCGCGCAGCAGGCGGTGACCCTCGGAGGCGTCGTGCTGCATGCCGGACAGGGCGCGGCGGATCTCGCCCAGGGACTCGTGGTCGAGATGGCCGGAGCGGCCGCGCTCCATCAGGCGGCGCGCCTCGCTCAGCCGGGTCGAGGCCTGGTCGAGGTAGAGCTCGCCCCGGTCGCTGTCGCCGGTGGCCAGGCCCCGCTTGATGTCCTCCATGCCCCGCTTGAGCCCGTAGAGCGAGTCACCGGGCAGGGCGTCGGAGCTGGCGGCGGCCACGCCGCCGAAGGCTCCGGCGGCCACGCCGACGGTGAGCCCGCCCGCGGCCAGGCCCTTCGTCAAACGCGAACGTGGTCGCAACTTCCCCAGTCCGTTCGCCCGGTGCGCGCCCCGTGCGCGGGGGGATCGCTGCTCGGGCACGGAACGGTCCGGGCCTGTGCCCCCCGCAGCGGTGCCTTCCAGCAGCATGGCCTCCATCGCTGCCACGAGCTGTGCTCGCTGCACGACTTTGACCTCGGGGTCCAGCTCCGGTTTGGGCAGTTCGCCGAGACCGGTGGCGAGGGCCAACAGCAGGCCCTGCCCGGTCTGTTCCGCAGCAGCCTGGGACGGTGCCGACCCATCGGGCTGCTCGGCCGCCGTGCCCTGGTCGGACTGCTCCTCCAGGGCTTGGGCGAAGGCGTTCGCCCGCCGGTGTGCCGATACGTTCGCGATCACTGGCGGCACCTCCTCTCGTCATGACGGTCGACTCCCCAGGGGGTCCTGAGGGTTGCACGCCCTGACCAACATCCACACGATCGAGTGATCGGTGGCGGTCAGGGAGTGACCGCAGGGAGCCTGTATCCCGCACAACGAGTGTCGCGGCACTTGGGTTACGGACGGCGGATGATCGGACCGAGAAGTCAACGGACGTTCACGGAAGGTGAGTTGGGCGTTGCTGAATGTCGCTGAGCGTGGCGTGGGTGCCGGGGCTCAGCGGGCGTCGTCCGGGAGGAGTCGGGCCAGGGTGCGGACGGCTCGGTACTGGAGGGTCTTGATCGCGCCCTCGTTCTTGCCCATCACGCGGGCGGTCTCGGCGACCGAGAGGCCTTGAAGGAAGCGCAGGGTGACGCACTCCTGCTGTTGGGGGTTGAGGCGTCGTACGGCGTCGAGCAGCGCCGCGTTGGACAGCGATTCGAGAACCGAGTCCTCGGGGCTGCGCTCGACCTCGTTGGCGTCGAGCATTTCGCCGGTGGTTACTTCGAGCCGGAAACGGCTCGATTTGAAGTGGTCGGCGACCAGGTTGCGGGCGATGGTGACCAGCCAGGCGCCGAAATCGCGGCCCTGCCAGGTGAACGTGCCGATGCGGCGCAGGGCGCGCAGGAACGTCTCGCTGGTGAGGTCTTCGGCGGTCGCCTTTCCGCCGACGCGGTAGTAGATGTAGCGGTACACGGTGTCGCTGTACTGGTCGTAGAGACGGCCGAAGGCGTCGGCCTCGCCGGCCTGGGCGCGCTCTACGAGGTCCATCATCCGGGCGCTGTCACTGTCTGCGGCCGGGCGGCGTGCGGTGGGCGTGGCGGCCGAGCCCGAGCGGCCCCGTCTCCCGACCGCCGCGCTTCCGTCGGCCAAGGCGTAGCAAGGGCCGACGGGGGCGGCGGCGAAGGCGGGGACGGCGTACGCGGTGGGGACGAAGCCGCGCAAGCGGTCTAGGACCGTTGCGCGCAGCGTAGCCAGGCCCGAGGCGTCAACCCCGACGTGTGAGTACACGGGACTCCCAGAGGCAGAGCTTCCATCACGTGCAGTGCGGGACCTTTCACCCGTCGTAGCGACGGAGGGGTACCGGTTTGCGTCTGAGGAGAATAACGCTTCGTACAGGCAGCGCTACACCCAGTTGCTCAAATCATCGATTACGTCGCTTCTGTAACCGATTGACGCCCGATCAAGTGTCGGAGGGTGACTGGTTGTTGATCGGATTGGTCCGGGTTCCGTGTGGGTGCGGGGCGTGTTGTGGCCGTGTGGGGGTGGGGGGGACTGGGTGGGGGGTTGAGGGGGTAGGACAGCGGAATTGGCTGCGGGTCGGGCGTTGTGCCGGGGGGTGTTTCGCCCCCGCCGCCCCTACCCGTCCCATCCCCGGGGCTGTGCCCCGGGCCCGCCACGGGGGCTGCGCCCCGGACCTGCCACGGGGGCTGCGCCCCGGACCTGCCACGGGGTGCCCCCGGACCTGGCACGGGGGCTGCGCCCTGGGCCCGCCACGGAGTTGTGCCCCCGGACCTGCCACGGGGGCTGCGCCCTGGGCCCGTCACGGAGTTGTGACCCTGGACCCCGAGCCGTCTGGGCTTTGCCCCGGCCCCGACGGGGCGCCGCCCGGCATCTGCCAGGGGGGGGCGCCCCGGGCAGCGAACCTGCCAGGGGGCTTCGCCCCGGGGGTCCGGTGGGGGCTGCTCTGGGGCCTGCCTGGGGGTGACACGGGGGCTGGGCTGGGGGTGGCGCGGGAGCTGGGTGGGGGTTGGTCTCGAATATGCGGGGCGTTGTCGCGGATTCGGTGGGGCGTGTTGTTGAGGGGCTGCGTTCCGAGCCCGGTGGAACGGGAAGGTCAGCGGCGGCGGCGGTGCAGGGCGATTGCGGCTGCTGTGCCGCCTGCTACCGCGCCGACTCCGGCCGCTGCTGGGATGCCGACCTTCGCTGCCTTTCGCGCTGTGCGGTAGTCACGCAGGCGCCATTCGAAGGTGCGGGCGTGCTTGCGCAGCTTGGCGTCGGGGTTGATGGCGTAGGGGTGGCCGACGAGGGACAGCATGGGGATGTCGTTGTGGGAGTCGCTGTAGGCGGCGCAGCGGGAGAGGTCGAGGCCCTCCGCGGCGGCCAGCGCGCGTACCGCCTCCGCCTTCGCCGGGCCGTGCAGCGGTTCGCCGACCAGTTTGCCCGTGTAGACGCCGTCGACGGACTCGGCGACCGTGCCCAGTGCGCCGGTGAGGCCCAGGCGGCGGGCGATGACCGTGGCGATCTCGACGGGGGCCGCCGTCACCAGCCACACCTTCTGGCCCGCGTCCAGGTGCGCCTGGGCGAGGGCTCGCGTGCCGGGCCAGATCCGCTCGGCCATGTACTCGTCGTAGATCTCCTCGCCGATGGACATCAGCTCCGAGACCCGGTGCCCCTTGACGATCGACAGCGCCGAGTCGCGCGCCTCCTGCATGTGCTCGGGATCCTCGACCCCGGCCAGCCTGAACCACGCCTGCTGCCAGGCGAATCGGGCGAGATCGCGTGTCTCGAAGAACTTCCGCTTGTACAGGCCCCGGCCGAAGTGGAAGAGGGCGGCGCCTTGCATCACGGTGTTGTCGAGGTCGAAGAAGGCGGCGGCCTTGTCGTCGCCGAGGACCGGGAACTCCGGTTCCTCGGCGTGCACCACGGCGGCGTCCGGCGCGAGTTCCTCCAGTTCCTGGGAGGATTTGCGCGCGGCCTCCGCCGAGGCCTCGCCTGCCAACACGCTCCGCGCGGTGGCGGAGCGCCTACGGGGAGTGAGCCATCCGAGAGCGGCCATGGCGTGAGCATAGCCAGTTAGTTCCGTGGTTCCGGAGTCGAGAGGATTCGAGGCTGTGAACTCTCCGCGACCGAGTCGTTAAAGAAGCGATCCCATCGGTGCGTCGGCGGCGCGAGAATGGCCTGTATGAGTCCGATGTTCCGGCGCGGCGGGCGCCGTACGCAGAAGTTGGAGAGCGCGGAGAGTGCGGAGAACCTGGAGGCGAAGGTGGCCGAGGGACGGCTTGTCACGTTGATCGGGAAGCCCGGGTGCCATTTGTGCGAGGAGGCGCAGGGGGTGGTGGAGAAGGTGTGTGGAGATCTCGGGGTCCCGTGGGAACAGAAGGACATCACCCAGGACGAGGAGCTGCACCGCGCCTACTGGGAACAGATCCCCGTGGTGCTCGTGGACGGTGCCCAGCACACGTTCTGGCGGGTGAACGAGGACCGGCTGCGCCGCGCGCTCACCCAGTGACCCAGGTGATCTCTTTACCCCGCGATCACCGCAGCCGGCGAGGGAGGAACCACGATGGTGGGCGACCAGCTCCGCGAGAGCGGCGCCGGTTCAGGCGCAGAGGATGCCCGGAAAGTCGCCTAGGATCGACGGCGATTGGTCTCGGGGGCGGGATTCGTTGAGGAGAGTGTGCGGTTTTGCCCCCTTCAGGTGCGGAACGAAGTTGTCTGCGCGCCGGTTCCATACGCGCGCATCGGGAGCGCGTGACCCCCGTCACGTTGCCCGGGCAAATCGGACACCATCTTTGTGCACGCGTTCACAAAGACATAGCCTGCATTCGACGGGGCGGTCTAGGTACGTGTGACCGCCTGCAGCCCCGCGCTACCCGCAGGAGCACCGTGGCAACTGGCCGAACTCACCGACCGGCGACCCGCAGCCGAGGGATTCCCGAGGCCACCGTCGCCCGGCTTCCGCTGTACCTCCGAGCCCTCACCGCACTGTCGGAGCGCTCGGTACCCACCGTCTCCTCCGAGGAGCTCGCGGCGGCAGCGGGAGTCAACTCCGCGAAGCTGCGCAAAGACTTCTCCTACCTCGGCTCCTACGGGACTCGCGGTGTGGGGTACGACGTCGAGTATCTCGTCTACCAGATCTCCCGTGAGCTGGGCCTGACCCAGGACTGGCCGGTTGTGATCGTCGGTATCGGTAACCTCGGCGCCGCGCTGGCCAACTACGGCGGGTTCGCCTCCCGTGGGTTCCGGGTCGCCGCGCTGATCGACGCCGACCCGGAGATGTCCGGCAAGCAGGTCGCCGGGATCGCCGTGCAGCACAGTGACGGCATGGAGAAGATCATCGACGACAACGGCGTCTCCATCGGGGTCATCACCACCCCGCCGGGCGTCGCCCAGGCAGTCTGCGACCGGCTGGTCGCCGCCGGGGTCACCTCCATCCTCAACTTCGCGCCGACCGTCCTGTCCGTCCCGGACGGCGTCGACGTACGCAAGGTCGATCTCTCGATCGAGCTGCAGATCCTCGCCTTCCACGAGCAGCGCAAGGCCGGCGAGGAGGCCGAGGCCCAGGCCAGTGCCCTGGCCCAGGCGCCCCGGGCGAACAACGGCAAAGGGCCCGACGGGGATCTCCCCGCCGTGATGCCGGCATGAGTCTCCTCGTCGTCGGGCTGAGCCACCGCAGCTCTCCGGTCAGCGTCCTCGAGCGGGCCGCACTGACCACGGACTCGCAGGTCAAGCTGCTCCAGGACACCCTTGCCGCCGAGCCGGCCGCCGAAGCCGCGGTGCTGGCCACCTGCAACCGGATCGAGCTGTACGCCGACGTGGACAAGTTCCACGCGGGCGTCGCCGAGCTGTCCACCCTGCTCGCCCAGCACAGCGGGGTCGGGCTCGAGGAGCTCACCCCTTACTTGTACGTGCATTACGAGGACCGGGCCGTCCACCATCTGTTCTCGGTGGCGTGTGGACTCGACTCGATGGTCGTGGGCGAGGGGCAGGTCCTCGGTCAGATCAAGGACGCCCTCGCGACCTCGCAGGAACTGCACACCGCGGGTCGGCTGCTGAACGACCTGTTCCAGCAGTCGCTGCGGGTCGGTAAGCGCGCGCACTCGGAGACCGGCATCGACCGGGCCGGGCAGTCCCTCGTCACCTTCGGCCTGGAGCAGCTGTCGTCCGGCACCGCCGTCGACGCCTGGGCCAAGGGCAAGCGGGCTCTCGTCATCGGCGCCGGCTCCATGTCCTCGCTGGCCGCGGCGACGCTCGCGCGCGCCGGGGTCGCCGAGATCGTCATCGCCAACCGCACGCTGGACCGCGCGGAGCGACTCGCCGAGATCCTCAATGAGGGGAACGGCACGGACGTGTCGGCCCGCGCGGTACCGATGGACTCGGTGCCGCTCGAGCTGACACGTGCCGACGTCGCCGTCTCCTGCACGGGCGCGACGGGGCTCGTCCTGACGGCCGAGTCCGTGGCGGCCGCTGTGGAGGGACGTGTCGGGGAGCCCGTGGTGCACGGCGCCGACTCCGGTCGTACGGCATCGGGCGCGAGCTCGGGTCGTACGGCGATGTCCGCGGCCACCGGCGTCGGCACCGATGACGGCTGCCCTCTCGATCTGTCCAGCGTGCAGGGCACGGCGGGTTTCTCCGTGCTCGGCGAGGCCGCCGTGGCCGGTATGGCCGCGGCCGAGCTGGAGCAGCACGCGGCGTGGGTGGACAAGGGCGACGCGGCGGGCCGCGCCCCGCGTGCCGCGGCCGCGGTGCTCGACCCGCAGGCTGACGCGGAGGCCATCGTGGCGCTCGCGGCTGCTGCTGCCACCGTCGGGCGCGTGCCCGAGCGCCGCAAGCCCGAACCCGTCGCCGAGGCCCCCCGGCCCGCGCCCGTGCTCGCGCTGCTCGACCTGGCCATGCCCCGTGACATCGACGCGGCCGTGCACCGGCTGCTGGGCGTGCGGCTCGTGGACATCGAGTCGCTCGCCGAGGCGTCCGCCGACGCGCCGATGGCCGCCGATGTCGACCTGGTGCGCCGGATCGTCGCCGACGAGGTGGCCGCCTTCGGGGCGGCTCAGCGGGCCGCGCACATCACGCCCACCGTCGTGGCCCTGCGCACCATGGCCGCCGACGTCGTCGCGAACGAGATCGCACGGCTCGACGGGCGGCTGCCCGGCCTCGACGAGAAGCAGCGCGGGGAGATCACGCAGACCGTGCGGCGCGTCGTCGACAAGCTGCTGCACGCGCCGACCGTACGGGTCAAGCAACTGGCCGCCGAACCCGGCGGCGCGGGGTACGCGGATGCGCTGCGGACCCTGTTCGACCTGGACCCCGAGACGGTCGCCTCCGTCTCGCGGGCCGAGAACAACACCGAGAACGCCAAGAACCGAGGGCGAGATGAGTGAGCAGGCACTGAGGCTCGGGACCAGGCGCAGCAAACTCGCCATGGCCCAGTCCGGGCAGGTGGCGGAAGCCGTGAGCCAGGTGACCGGACGGCCGGTCGAGCTCGTGGAGATCACGACGTACGGCGACACCTCCCGTGAGCACCTCGCGCAGATCGGCGGCACCGGAGTCTTCGTCACCGCGTTGCGCGAGGCGCTCCTCAAAGGGGAGATCGACTTCGCCGTGCACTCCCTCAAGGATCTGCCGACCGGGCAGCCCGACGAGCTGGCGCTGGCCGCCGTACCGCTGCGCGAGGACCCGCGTGACGTGCTCGTCGCCCGCGACGGGCGCACCTTCGCCGAGCTGCCCGACGGGGCGCGCATAGGCACCGGGTCGCCGCGCCGGATGGCCCAGCTGAACGCGTACGCACGCGACCATGGGATGACGATCGAGACGGTCCCGATCCGTGGGAACGTCGATACCCGGATCGGGTATGTGCGGAAGGGCGAGCTCGACGCGGTCGTGCTGGCCGCCGCCGGACTGAACCGGATCGGCCGTAGTGAGGAAGTGACCGAGTTCCTTTCGGTCGACACCGTTTTGCCCGCCCCCGGCCAGGGGGCCCTGGCGATCGAGTGTGCCGCGGACAACGCGGATCTCGTCGCCGCGCTCGGTGAGCTCGACGACCCGTTCACCCGGGCCGCCGTGACCGCCGAGCGATCCCTGCTCGCCGCCCTGGAGGCCGGTTGCAGCGCACCTGTGGGTGCCTTCGCCGACCTGCTGGCCGACGGGCAGATTGTCAAGGAAATGCGCCTGCGTGGCGTCGTCGGCACGACCGACGGCTCGACGCTGGTGCAGCTGTCCACCACCGGTCCCGTGCCCGAGACACATGACCAAGCAATGTCGCTCGGCCGTGAACTCGCCGCCGAGATGCTTGCCAAGGGCGCGGCCGGTCTGATGGGGGAGCGAGCACAGTGAGCCCCACCACTCTTCCCGCCGGTCCCGAACACGGGCACGTCACCTTCCTTGGTGCCGGACCCGGAGATCCGGGCCTACTGACACTGCGCGCCGTCGAGGCGCTGGCGAACGCGGATGTACTTGTCGCCGAGCACGAAGTGCTCGACGTGGTCCGCGTCCATGCCAGACAAGGCGTCGCCGTACTGAACACGGATTCGGACACGTCCTCACGTACGTATCCGGGCCCAGGCACGCCTCAGCTGACCGTTGTTGACGGCACGTCAACAACGGTTGGTGACCCCGCGTTGAGGGACGCTGCCAATCTTGTCATGGAGGCCGCGCGGGGCGGCAAGCGGGTCGTGCGTGCGGTGTCCGGTGACCCCGGGCTCGACACGTACGCCGCCGAGGAGATGCTGGCCTGCGCCGCCGCGGGGCTGCCGTTCGAGGTCGTGCCCGGGGTCGCCGCGGCCGTGGGCGTGCCCGCGTACGCCGGTGTGCCGCTGCGGGACGCGCAGGGCGCGGACGTGCGGTTCGTCGATGCGCGTTCGGCCTCGGACCGGTGCTGGACCGAGGTCGGCGCGTCGGACGGGACCGTCGTCGTGTCGGCGACGCTCGACTCCGTGGCCGCGGCCGCGGGTGAGCTGGTCGCCGCGGGGCGCAAGCCCGATACGCCGATGACCGTGACGGTCGCGGGTACCACTACGCGTCAGCGCACGTGGTCCGCCACCCTCGGGACCATCGCGCAGACGCTGAAGCAGGCGAAGGTTCTGCCGTCCCCGGACGGTGGGCGGCCTGTCATAGCCGTGGTCGGTGAGCGTTCCGCCGCGGCTCAGCGTGAGCAGCTCTCGTGGTTCGAGTCCAAGCCGCTGTTCGGCTGGAAGGTGCTCGTGCCGCGCACGAAGGAGCAGGCGGTCTCGCTCTCCGACCAACTGCGTTCGTACGGCGCCGTGCCGCACGAGGTGCCGACGATCGCCGTCGAGCCGCCGCGCACGCCGCAGCAGATGGAGCGGGCGGTCAAGGGCCTGGTGACGGGGCGGTACGAGTGGATCGCCTTCACGTCCGTCAACGCGGTCAAGGCCGTACGGGAGAAGTTCGAGGAGTACGGGCTCGATGCCCGTGCCTTCGCCGGGATCAAGGTCGCGGCGGTGGGCGAACAGACGGCGAAGGCGCTGGTCTCCTTCGGGGTGAAGCCGGATCTGGTGCCGAGCGGGGAGCAGTCCGCGGCCGGTCTGCTCGAGGACTGGCCGCCCTACGATCCGGTGTTCGATCCCATTGACCGGGTGTTCCTTCCCCGTGCCGACATCGCCACCGAGACGTTGGTCGCGGGGCTCATCGAGCTGGGCTGGGAGGTCGACGACGTCACGGCCTACCGGACCGTACGGGCCTCGCCGCCGCCGGCCGAGACGCGCGAGGCGATCAAGGGGGGTGGCTTCGACGCGGTGCTGTTCACGTCGTCGAGCACCGTGCGGAACCTGGTCGGTATCGCGGGTAAGCCGCACAACGTGACGGTGATTGCCTGTATCGGGCCGGCTACCGCCAAGACGGCGGAGGAGCACGGGCTGCGGGTCGATGTGATGGCTCCGGAGCCGTCTGTGCACAAGCTGGCGGAGGCGTTGGCCGACTTCGGGCTGAAGCGGCGGGCTGCGGCTCAGGAGGCGGGGGATCCGGTTACTCGGCCGAGTGAGCGGCGGCCGGGGTCGCGGAGGCGGCGGACCACTTAGTCCGGAGGCGGACCACTTAAGTACGGGTGGGGCGGCGGTAGGTGTTTTTCGCCCCCGCCGCCCCTACCCGTCCCATCCCTGGGGGCTGCCGCCCCCAGCCCCCCGCCGGGTGGTTCTTTTGCTGCGGGCCGTGGGGGCTGGGCGCGCAGTTCCTCGCGCCCCTGAGGGGGCGCGTTTTCGTACCGGCAGGTTGTCGGCAAGGGGGGGTCTGGAGCGGGCGTAGCGTAGGGCTATGACGAAGTACGGATCCTTCCCCGGTACGCGGCCGCGGCGGCTGCGTACGACGCCTGTGATGCGGCGCATGGTCGCCGAGACGCGGCTGCACCCCGCCGACTTCATCCTGCCCGCATTCGTGCGGGAGGGTGTGAGTGAGCCGGTGCCGATCGCGGCGATGCCCGGGGTCGTGCAGCACACGCGGGACAGTCTGAAGAAGGCCGCCCTGGAGGCGGTGCAGGCCGGGATCTCCGGGATCATGCTCTTCGGGGTGCCGGAGGACTCGAAGAAGGACGCCGTGGGGACGCCCGGCACCGATCCGGACGGGATTCTGCAGGTCGCGATCCGCGATGTGCGGGCCGAGGTCGGGGACGAACTGCTCGTCATGTCCGATCTGTGTCTGGACGAGACGACCGATCACGGGCATTGCGGGGTGCTGGACGCGGAAGGGCGTGTCGACAATGACGCGACTCTGGAGCGGTACGCCGAGATGGCCCAGGTCCAGGCCGACGCCGGCGCTCATGTCGTCGGGCCCAGCGGGATGATGGACGGGCAGATCGGGGTCGTCCGTGACGCCCTCGACCAGATCGGGCGGGAGGACGTGGCCATCCTCGCGTACACCGCCAAGTACTCGTCCGCCTTCTACGGGCCCTTCCGGGAGGCCGTCGGCTCCTCGCTGAAGGGCGACCGGAAGACGTACCAGCAGGATCCCGCCAACGCGCGTGAGTCCCTGCGGGAGCTGGCCCTCGACCTGGAGGAGGGGGCCGACATGGTGATGGTCAAGCCGGCCGGACCCTACCTCGACATCCTGGCGAAGGTCGCGGACGCGGTGGACGTGCCGGTCGTCGCCTATCAGATCTCCGGTGAGTACTCGATGATCGAGGCGGCGGCGGAGAAGGGCTGGATCGACCGGGACAAGGCGATCCTGGAGGCCCTGACGGGGATCAAGCGGGCCGGAGCGCAGAACATCCTCACGTACTGGGCGACCGAGGTGGCGCGCCAGTTGCGTTAGCGGGAGCCGGGTCAGCGGTGAGGGGCACTATCAAGTGCCCCTGGGAGTTAGGTTGTTGCTCGGCCAATGACGCGACTCTCCAGGGAGAGGCTCTATGCCCGGTGATGCTCTCAGTCAGGACCCCGCCGAGCTGAGAAGGCGGATCGACACCACCAAGGCGCACCCGGCGCGCGTCTACGACGTCTTCCTCGGCGGCAAGGACAACTACCCGGTCGACCGGGAAGCGGCCGCCGCGGCACTCGCGGCCAATCCGCGGGGCTACCTCGACGTCCGGCACAACCGGGACTTCCTGCGGCGGGCGGTCACCACGCTGACCCAGGAAGCGGGCATCCGCCAGTTCTTGGACATCGGCACGGGGCTGCCGACGCAGGAGAACGTCCACCAGACAGCCCAGCGGATCACCCCGGACGCGCGGGTCGTGTACGTCGACAACGACCCGGTCGTCCTCGCCCACGCGCGTGCCCTGCTCGCCGGCGGCCCCGAGGGCGAGACGGACTACATCGACGCGGACCTGAAGCAGCCCGCCCAGATCCTCGAAGGGGCCGCCAAGACCCTCGACTTCGGCCGGCCGATCGCCCTCGTGCTCGTGGCGGTCCTGCACTTCATCGAGGACGAGGAGGCTTACCCGATAGTGCGTGAGCTCGTGGACGCGCTGCCGTCGGGCAGCCGACTCGTCCTCAGCCATCTCACCGAGGACCTCAACCCGGAGAACATCCGCGCGGTCCAGCGGACGTACACCGAGCGCGGCTTCACCTTCGTCCTGCGGTCGAAGGCCGAGGTCGAGCGTTTCTTCACGGACAACGGCCTGGAGTTGGACGAGCCGGGTGTCGTCCCGGCCCACCACTGGCGTCCCGACGGCGCGGCCCCGGCCCCCGAGAAGGTGGAGGCCGCGTACCTCGCGACCCTCGACGACATCGGGAAGGTCGGCTACCGCGACATCAATGACGTCACGGACGCGGACATCAACGTGTATGCCGCCACCGCAGTCAAGCGCTGAGCGCTGAGCGCTGAGCGCTGAGCGCTGAGCGCTGAGCGCTGAGCGCTCAGCGTTGAGCGTTCGGGTGCGGTGCGGTCCATATCGCGGAATTGATCGTTGTAGTAGGCAGCCATTTCTTTAGGGTGGCGGCACGCAGGGCAGGTGGGGAGTCGTAGCAGAAGGAGTCGTGCCGTGACCGTTTCCGGAGTCGTCCAAGCCGTGCCGCCGCTCGCCGCGCGGGCCACCTCGATCGGCGGGTCGCCGGTACGGGACATCCTCGCGGTCACCGCGCGGCCCGAGGTGATCAACTTCGCGGGCGGGCTGCCCGCACCCGAACTGTTCGACACGGAGGGCATCGCCGCCGCGTACCGGGATGTGCTCGCGGACGAGCCCGAGCGGGCGTTGCAGTACTCGACCACCGAGGGGGAGCCCGTGCTGCGGGCGGCCCTGGCGGGCCGCACCACCGCGCGCGGGCTGGCGACCGACGCGGATGACGTGCTGGTCACCACCGGCTCGCAGCAGGCGCTCTCGCTGCTCGCCACGGCCCTGGTGGAGCCCGGCGACACCGTGCTCGTCGAAAGTCCCTGCTATCTGGCGGCACTTCAGGCGTTCGCGTTCGCCGGGGCGCGGATCGTGGCCGTGCCGGGGGACGAGGACGGGATCGACCCCGACGCGCTGGATGAGCTGGTGGCACGTGAGCGGCCCAAGCTGCTCTACACCGTGCCGACCTTCCAGAATCCGACCGGGCGGACCCTGCCGGGTGAGCGGCGCGCCGCCGTGGCCCGGGTCGCCGCCCTGCGCGGGCTGTGGATCGTGGAGGACGACCCGTACGGAGAGCTCCGCTTTTCGGGGGAGCGGGTGCCGTGGATCGCCTCGTACGACGGTGCCGGGGACCGGACCGTGCTGCTCGGGTCCTTCTCCAAGGTGATGGCACCCGGGATGCGGCTGGGGTGGCTGCGGGCGCCCGCCGCACTGCGTCGTGCCTGTGCCGTCGCCAAGCAGGCCGCCGACCTGCACACCCCGACCGTCAACCAGCTCGCCGCGGCACGGTACTTGGCGGACCGGGACCTCGACGCGCATGTGGCGCGGGTCGCGGGCGTGTACCGGGAGCGGCGTGACGCCATGCTCGCGGGGATCGGCGATGCCCTTCCGGTCGGCTCCACCTGGACCCGGCCCGAGGGCGGGATGTTTCTCTGGGCGCGGCTGCCGGAGCCGTACGACACCACGGCCCTGCTCCGGGGAGTGGTGGAGCAGGGCGTGGCCTACGTGCCCGGCGCGCCCTTCTACGCCAGTGCGCCCGACCCCGCGACGCTGCGGCTCTGCTTTGTCACGCAGACGCCGGAGGAGATCGGGGAGGGATTGCGGCGGCTCGCCAAGGGGCTGCGCGGCTGAGCATCGGCAACCGACGACAACGCCGCAGATGCGCGTGCCAGACCCCGCGTCCGCGGCGTGATCCAAACGACAGGCGCTAGTCCCACCAGAAGGACCAGGACCGCTTGCCCAGCACCTCGTGAGCCGCGTAGGTGCGCAGTGCCTCGTGGTCGCCCTGGGTGATGTTGTCCGGGCAGAAGGCGAAGTGCTCGGCGGCGACCGCCTCGGCCTCGGCCATCGTGGTCGGCGGGGCCGCCACGGACACGACGAGCTGGTCGAAGGTGAGGGCGACCACCCGTATGCCGAAGCGGTCCTCCCAGGAGCGGAGGACCGCGCAGAGCCGGGCCACGTCGCCCGCGTAGTTCACCGCGCCGGACCAGCCGATCGCCGCCGGGATGTCCGCGCTGCGGCGCGCGGGGATCAGGGTGAGGCGCGGTTCCTTGAACCATGAGTCGCTGTCCGCGAGGGAATCGGCGAGTTCGGCGGCTTGGGCGTCGGGGTCGGCGGCCTGTTCGGTGGCGGGTGCGAGGCCCGGCCACTCGGGGCCGTACGGCGCGATCGCCTCGTCGTACGTCGTGGGCTCGCCGAAGACCTCGACGACCCTTTCCTTGCCGGGGTGGTCGTCGTCCGCGCCGAGTTCGTCCGCCGCGTACTCCTCCCAGAACTCCGCCAGCACCTCCTCGGCGTCGTGATCACCGGGATACGACACCTCGTCGGGCATCAACTCCCAGTCCTCCAGGCCGCCTTGGCCGCCGCCGACGTCTATGAGGAGGGGGAGCAGCCCGGCCGTGCGGCGGGCCGGCTCCAGCGCCGCCCAGTCGCGGGGGGCGGCCGGGGCGTCGGCCAGCCAGAGCAGCGGCTCGTGCCACGGGCCCTCCTCCGTCGCATCCATCAGACGGCCCGGCGGAAGTTCAAGTCCGAGCGTGCGCCCGCTCGGATCGGCCGCCAGCGTCGGCAGCGGGTTCGGAAGTGTCGCCATGTCAGTGACTGTAGGGGCAGGCACTGACAACGGCGATCACGTGACGGCGGTGAAGGCCTGCCAGGCTCAGAGGCGCTCGGGGGTCCTGATGCCCAGCAGGGCCATACCCCGGTGCAGGGTGCGGGCCGTGAGGTCGACGAGGAGCAGGCGGTTTTCGACGAGCTCCGTCGGGTTGTCGTCGCTCAGGACCTGGCACTTGTCGTAGAACGAGGTCAGCAGGGACGCCAGCTGGTAGAGGTACGCGGCCAGCTTGTGCGGGGCGTACTCCTCGGCGGCCTCCGCGATCGTCTCCGCGAAGCGGTCCAGGTGCAGGCCCAACTCGCGCTCGGCGGCGACCAGTTCGAGCTCCGGGTGGGCGACCGGGCGCGCCTCGCCCGCCTTGCGGAGGATCGACTGGATACGGGCGTACGCGTACTGGAGGTACACGGACGTGTCGCCGTTCAGCGAGACCATCTGGTCCAGGTCGAACTTGTAGTCCCGTACCGCGGAGGTGGAGAGGTCCGCGTACTTCACGGCGCCGATGCCGACGTAACGGCCGTTCTCCTCGATCTCCTGCTCGGTCAGGCCCACCTTCTCGGCCTTCTCCCGTACGACGGTCGTGGCGCGGTCGATCGCCTCGTCGAGGAGGTCGACCAGCCGGACCGTCTCGCCCTCACGGGTCTTGAACGGCTTGCCGTCCTTGCCCAGCACCGTGCCGAAGGCCAGCTGGATCGCCTTCACGTCGTCGTTGAGCCAGCCCGCCTTGCGGGCCGTTTCGAAGACCATCCTGAAGTGCAGGGACTGGCGGGCGTCGACCACGTACAGCAGCGTCGACGCCTTGAGGTTGTGGACGCGGTCACGGACCGCGGACAGGTCCGTCGCCGCGTAGCCGTAGCCGCCGTCCGACTTCCTGACGATCAGCGGGACCGGGTTGCCGTCCGGGCCCTTGATGTCGTCGAAGAAGACACAGAGGGCGCCCTCGGAGCGGACCGCCACGCCCGACTCCTCGAGGAGGCGGCACGTCTCGTCCAGCATGTCGTTGTAGCCGGACTCGCCGACCACGTCCGGGTCCCGGATCTCCATGTCCAGCTTGTCGAAGACCGAGTAGAAGTAGATCTTCGACTCGTCCACGAACTTCTGCCACATGGCGAGGGTCTCGGGGTCGCCCGCCTGGAGATCGACCACCCGGCGCCGCGCCCGCGTCTTGAACTCCTCGTCGGAGTCGAAGAGCACCCGCGCCGCCTTGTAGAGGCGGTTCAGGTTCGACATCGCTTCCTCGCCGGAAGCCTGGAGGTCGTCGCTCGTCTTGTGGTCCAGCTCGTGCGGGTGCTCGAGCAGGTACTGGATGAGCATGCCGAACTGGGTGCCCCAGTCGCCGATGTGGTGGCGGCGGACGACGGATTCGCCGGTGAACTCCAGGATCTGGACCACCGCGTCGCCGATCACGGCCGACCGCAGGTGACCTACGTGCATCTCCTTCGCCACGTTCGGCTGCGCGTAGTCGATCACTGTCGTGGCGGGGTGCTCCGCGAAGGGCACGCCGAGGCGCTCGGCGTCCGCGTGGCGCGCGGCGAGGTTCTCGGTGATCGCCCTGTCGGTGACCGTGATGTTCAGGAAGCCGGGGCCGGAGACCTCGATGTCCTTGATCAGCTCGCCCGTGGTGATCCGCTCGACGACCTGCGTCGCGAGGTCTCTCGGGTTCGCCTTCGCCTTCTTCGCGAGGGCCAGGATCCCGTTGGCCTGGAAGTCGGCCCGGTCGCTTCGTCGCAGCAGCGGGTCCGCGGAACCGGTCTCCGGCAGGGCTGCCGAGAGGGCGGTCGCGAGGCGCTGGTGGACGGAAGCGGTGAGGGACGTGACCGAGGCCATGTGAGTGGGTGCCGTTCTCCTCGAGGAATTAGGTAGACCTCGCCAGTATCCCATGGGGGGACAAGCCGATTTCTCGGGTGCTGGGTGGTGGCGGGGCGTCATTGAGGGCGTGGGGCCGGGTTTGGTTCGCCCCCGCCGCCCCTACCCGTCCCATCCCCGGGGGCTCCGCCCCCGGACCCCCGCCAGGGGCGCTGCGCCCCTGGACCCTCGCGTCCGGGGCTGCCGCCCCCGGCCCCGCCTCGGGGGCTGCCGCCCCCGGCCCCGCCTCGCCCGGAGGGCTCGTCCTCAAACGCCGGACGGGCTGAAAGATCGCCGACCGGGGTGAGAAGCCGCGCCCGTTGAAAAGGGGTTTTCGCGGATGGCGGGCCAGCTGGGAGAATGGGGGCGTCAGCCGTGTGACCGTGCCGGCTGTTTTAGAGGAAAGAAGGACGTGCCGATCGTGGCTCAGAGCACCGAGACCACCGACTGGGTCTCCCGTTACGCGGATGAGGTCATCGAGGAGTCGGAGCGCCGGGCCCCGGGCAAACCCGTTGTCGTCGCGTCCGGGCTGTCACCCTCAGGGCCGATCCACCTCGGCAACCTCCGCGAGGTCATGACCCCGCATCTTGTCGCCGACGAGATCCGGCGGCGTGGTTACACCGTGCGCCACCTGCTTTCCTGGGACGACTACGACCGCTATCGCAAGGTTCCGGCGGGGGTCGCGGGTGTCGACGAGTCGTGGGGCGAGCACATCGGCAAGCCGCTGACCTCCGTACCCGCGCCCGCCGGATCCGCGTACCCGAGCTGGGCCGAGCACTTCAAGGCCGCGATGGTCGAGGCGCTCGCCGAGCTGGGTGTCGAGTACGACGGGATCAGCCAGACCGAGCAGTACACCTCCGGTGTCTATCGCGAGCAGGTGCTGTTCGCGATGAAGCACCGCGGTGACATCGACGCGATCCTCGACCAGTACCGGACCAAGAAGGCGCCTGCCAAGAAGCAGCAGAAGCCCCTTGACGAAGCTGAGGTCGAGGCCGCCGAAGGGTCCGGTGCCGCCGCCGAGGACGACGGCAGCTCGGCCGCCGGGTACTACCCGTACAAGCCCTACTGCGGGCAGTGCGAGAAGGACCTCACCACCGTCACGGCCTATGACGACGACTCGACCGAGCTGGCGTACGCCTGCTCCGCCTGCGGGTTCTCCGAGACCGTGCGGCTGAGCGAGTTCAACCGCGGCAAGCTGGTCTGGAAGGTCGACTGGCCCATGCGCTGGGCCTACGAGGGTGTCGTCTTCGAGCCGAGCGGTGTCGACCACTCCTCGCCGGGGTCGAGCTTCCAGGTCGGCGGGCAGATCGTCGGGATCTTCGGCGGGAAGCAGCCGATCGGGCCCATGTATGCCTTCGTCGGCATCAGCGGGATGGCGAAGATGTCCAGCAGCAAGGGGGGCGTGCCCACGCCCGCCGACGCGCTCCAGATCATGGAGCCCCAGCTGCTGCGCTGGCTGTACGCCCGCCGTCGGCCCAACCAGTCGTTCAAGATCGCCTTCGACCAGGAGATCCAGCGGCTCTACGACGAGTGGGACAAGCTCGAGGGGAAGGTGGCCGACGGGTCCGTGCTGCCCGCGGATGCCGCCGCTCACGCTCGCGCCGTCGGCACCGCCGCCGGTGAGCTGCCCAGGACGCCTCGCCCGATGGCGTACCGCACCCTCGCCTCCGTCGCCGACATCACCGCCGGCGCCGAGGACCAGACCCTGCGGATCCTGAGCGAGCTCGACCCCGAGAACCCGCTGGCCTCCCTGGACGAGGTCCGGCCCCGGCTCGACAAGGCCGAGACCTGGATCAACACGCAGGTCCCGGCCGAGGAGCGCACCGTCGTCCGCGACGAGCCCGACACGGAGCTTCTGAAGTCCCTCGACGACCAGGGGCGCGAATCCCTGCGCCTGCTGCTCGACGGACTCGACGCCAACTGGTCCCTGGACGGCCTGACCCACCTCGTCTACGGCGTCCCCAAGGTCCAGGCCGGCTTCCCCGCCGACGCCACCGCCAAGGAACTTCCGCCCGAGATCAAGGTCGCCCAGCGCACCTTCTTCGCCCTGCTCTACCACCTGCTGGTCGGGCGTGACACGGGTCCGCGCCTGCCCACGCTGCTGCTCGCGGTGGGCCAGGACCGGGTGCGCAAGCTGCTCGCGGCGTAGGGCCTTCGGCTGTACGAGGATGGGGGTGCCCGGTGACCACCGGGCACCCCCATCGACGTACGCACTGCCCTGCTTACGCGATGTGGTCTTCCTGAAGTTCCGCCGTGTGGCGGTTGGTGAAGCGGTTGACCATCCGGTCGGCCTCGCGCTGCGGGAGCGTGGTGCCGTACGTCGCCTCCACGTCATCCCTGAACTGGCCAGAGGTCGGATAGCTGCCGTCTATCGACTTCTTGAAGACCAGGTAGTAGTCCTCCTCGGTCGGCTCCGTGCCGCCGCCCGCACCCATCTCACGGGTACGGCCAGGGCCGGACGGGATCGGGAAGGTACCGGTGTCCTCCGGAGAGGGCTCCGGGGCGGGGGCAGGCTGCTCCTCGTACCGCTGCTGCGGGAACGTCTGCTGCTCGAACAGCTGCTGTTCCTCGAACTGCCGCCGAGCCTGAAACTGCTGCTGTTCCTCGAACTGCTCGGCCTGCTGCTGCTCCTCGTACCACAGCCTGTACGCGACATCCGGGTCGTACGTCGGGTCGTAGCCGCCCTGATACGCGACGGACTGGGGGTCCCGCGCCTGAAGCCACTGACTCTGCGGCTCGGGGTAGTCCTCCGGCTGCTGCAGCGCAGGGGCTGCGGGAGATTCCAGTGCCGGCTGTTCGGAGGCCGCGGGTGCCGCCTCGACCGGAGTCGGTGCTGCCGGGACCGGGGCCGGGGGCAGGAGCGCCGGCTCTATGCCTGCCGCCGCCAGGCCCGCGGGGGCCGTCTGCACCAGGGGGACGCCGTACTTCGCGAGGCGCAGCGGCATCAGGGACTCGACCGGGGCCTTGCGGCGCCAGGCGCGGCCGAAGCGGGAGCGCAGCCGGGCCTGGTAGACGAGACGTTCCTGCTCCAGCTTGATGACCTGCTCGTAGGAGCGCAGCTCCCACAGCTTCATGCGGCGCCAGAGGAGGAAGGTGGGGAGTGGGGAGAGCAGCCAGCGGGTGAGGCGGACGCCCTCCATGTGCTTGTCGGCCGTGATGTCGGCGATGCGGCCGATCGCGTGCCGGGCCGCCTCGACGGAGACCACGAAGAGGATCGGGATGACGGCGTGCATGCCGACGCCCAGCGGGTCCGGCCAGGCCGCCGCGCCGTTGAACGCGATCGTCGCGATCGTCAGCAGCCACGCCGTCTGGCGCAGCAGCGGGAAGGGGATCCTGATCCAGGTCAGGAGCAGGTCCAGGGCCAGCAGGACGCAGATGCCCGCGTCGATGCCTATCGGGAAGACGTACGAAAAGTTCCCGAAGCCCTTCTGGATCGCGAGCTCGCGGACGGCCGCGTACGAACCGGCGAAGCCGATGCCCGCGATGACGACCGCACCGGCGACGACCACGCCGATGAGAATCCGGTGCGTACGTGTGAGCTGAATGGGCGCGGACACCCGTACTCCCCTCCCCTTGCTTGTTGTTGCGCGCAACAGGGTGGCACATCTGTACGCCGCACGGGCGGGCGGTATGCGAGGAGCCCGGTCCCCGTAGGGCCGGACTCCCGCAAATGTGCTGGTCTGTCTACGAGTTGGGCCGCCGGAGCGGGTCCGGGGTCAGCTCTTCTTGGTGGCGGACTTGGACGGGGTCGCGCTCTTGGTGGCCGACTTCGAGGGGGAAGCGGACTTGGAGGGAGAGGCCGACTTGGAGGGGGAAGCCGACTTCGTCGGGGCGGTGGTCGCCCTGCTGCTGTCCTTGTTCGTGGTGGCCACCGCGGCCACCGCCTCCTTGGCGGCCTTCTGCGCGGCCTTCGTCAGATCGTCCGCGCTGGGGGTCTTGTCGCCCGCCAGACCGGCGCCGTTGTAGTCGACGGTGACGACGACGTTCTCGACGCGCGTGACGACCGTCTGCTGCTTGAAGGTGCCTTCCTTCTTCTTCAGGTCGTAGCGCACCACCGTCGCCTCGTCGCCGACTCCGGCCACCGGCTCCGACTTGGTGTTCTTCGCTCCGGATATCGCCTGCGCGTCCTTGACCTGCTTCTCGTAGTAGGTCTGCGCGAGTTGGTTGCCCTCGCCGCGGGCCGCGTCCGAGTCGAAGCGCAGCAGCGCCACGTTCAGCCAGCGGAACTGGGAGCCGTCCACACCGTTGTTGTCGAGGCTGTTCCAGGAGCAGCTGCCGCGGGTGTCCGCGTCGTCCGACTTGGCCGTCTTGGCGGACTTGAGGCCCTTGGGGACCAGGTCGCCCAGCGTCTTCTTCGACAGCGCGGCGCAGGGCTCGGGGAGGGTCGAGTAGGCGGCTGCCGCGACGGCGCTCGCGGAGGCGCTCGGGGACGCCGTCGACGTCGCATCGGCGCTCTGTGCCGCGTTCGCGTTGTCACCGGAGCTGGAGTCGGAGCCGGAGTCCGAGGAGCAGCCGGCGGCGACGAGAACCACCGGTACGGCGGCTGCGCTGACAAGGATGCGGGTGAGTCGCGGGGCTCGGCCTACTCGCTGTGCTGGTCGGTGCATGGTTCCTTCACTCGTGGCGCTCGTGGTGCGGCCGCACATGGAACGCGCGACCGGTCGGGTCCGAGGGGCCACGGTACGCGGTGAGACAGCTGAGCGTTTCCTGTTCGCGTGTTCGCGGGAGACGCCCGGCCGCCTCGACGGACCCGCTAGCTGTTGAGCCGGTCGACGAGCTTCTCCGCCAGCTTCCGCGCCTTGTCCTGCATTTCCTTGCTGTCCGGGGCGGTGTTGAAGGCGGTGGCCGAGGCGGTCGGCTGCTCGGTGTACTCGATCGTCACGATCACGTTGGACGTGCGGAACACCACAGTCACCGTGCGCTGCTGCGAGGTCGAGGAGGTGGTGCTCAGCTTGTCGTTCAGGAACGCCTGGTCGCCGAGGTCGTCGAGGATACGGGGCTGGAGCGAGGCGAGGGTCTCGGCGGCACCTGGCGAGGCGGAGGTGGCGGTGGGGCTTGTGTCGGAGGGGGTGGGGGTGGCGGAGCTCTCGTCGGTGGGGGTGGCGTCGGTGCCGGTGCCGGTCGCGGAGTCGGACGCGGTGGCCGAGGGGGAGGGCTCGGGGAGGTCCGCCTGGGTCTCCTCGGTTCCGTAGACGTCCTCGGCGCGGCTGTCGTCGCTCACCGCGTTGTCGTACGAGACCACGCGCTCGAAGTCGACGCGGAGGTGGTCGGTGGCGTTCGTGGACTCCACCTTCCAACTGCAGCCGACGCGGCGGTCGGTGTCGTACGTGGGCGTGGCCGTGCCTTCGTAGGCCGTGTCGCGCCCGTCCTGGTCGGTGATCTGCTCGATGCCGGGCAGCAGGGAGTCGAGGCTGTCCTCGTCGACGGCGGCGCAGGCCTCGGGGAGCGTGCGGTACCTGCCCGGCTGGGCGGCCGCCGGGGTGGTCGTGGCGCCGCTGCCCGGCTTGGCGTCGTCCGTCGTGTCGTCGCTTCCGGAACCGCCGGTGCAGCCGGCCAGCAGTGCCGCGAGGAGCGCGGCGACGCCGGATACATACGCCTTCCGCTGCACGGTGAGGCTCCTCTCGACGGCTCCCGGCGGCCTGTGGCCCGGGATGTCCTGTGGTGCTGTCCTTGGGTTATTCGGTTGCCGCGTGGGGGCGGCCCCTGGAGACAATGTGTATCGCACGCAATGCCGTGAACGCCGGTCCGTTGTCCTGTACGTCGACCTTGGCGCCGTTTTTGCGTTATGTGACTTCTGTGGGTTTCCGGGGGAATGAGGATGTTATGTCGTACGTAGAGATACCGGGGGCGAAGGTCCCCATCCGTATGTGGACCGACCCGGCGTCGGTCGAGGACGTCGCCCTGCGCCAGCTCCAGAACGTGGCCACGCTGCCGTGGATCAAGGGACTGGCCGTGATGCCGGACGTGCATTACGGGAAGGGTGCGACGGTGGGGTCGGTCATCGCGATGCGGGGTGCGGTGTGTCCCGCGGCGGTGGGGGTGGACATCGGGTGCGGGATGTCGGCCGTCCGGACCTCGCTGACCGCCAATGATCTGCCGGGGGATCTTTCGCGGCTGCGGTCGAAGATCGAGGAGGCCGTTCCGGTGGGGCGGGGGATGCATGACTCGCCGGTCGAGCCCGGGCGGTTCCATGGGCTGGCCACGGCCGGGTGGGACGACTTCTGGGGGCGGTTCGATGGGGTCGCGGAAGCGGTGAAGTTCCGGCAAGGGCGGGCTACTTTGCAGATGGGAACACTCGGCTCGGGGAATCACTACCTTGAGCTACTGCTCGATTCTGAGGGCTCTGTGTGGCTCACGCTTCATTCCGGGTCTCGGAACATCGGCAAGGAGCTGGCCGAGTACCACATTGGTGTGGCGCAGAAACTCCCGCACAACCAGGGCCTGGTCGACCGTGATCTCGCTGTCTTCATTGCGGACACTCCGCAGATGGCGGCGTACCGGAACGACCTCTTCTGGGCGCAGGAGTACGCGAAGTACAACCGCACGATCATGATGGCGCTCCTCAAGGATGTGATCCGTAAGGAGTTCAAGAAGGCGAAGCCCACCTTCGAGCCGGAGATCTCCTGCCACCACAACTATGTTGCGGAGGAGCGGTACGAGGGAATGGACCTGCTGGTGACCCGCAAGGGCGCGATCCGTGCGGGCTCCGGCGAGTACGGGATCATCCCGGGCTCGATGGGCACCAGCTCATACATTGTGAAGGGACTCGGAAACGAGATGGCCTTCAACTCGGCGTCTCACGGGGCGGGGCGGCGCATGAGCCGGAACGCTGCGAAGCGCCGCTTCACGACGAAGGACCTGGAGGAGCAGACGCGAGGCGTGGAATGCCGTAAGGACTCCGGCGTCGTGGATGAAATTCCGGGTGCGTACAAGCCGATCGAGCAGGTGATGGAGCAGCAGCGCGATCTCGTCGAGGTCGTGGCCAAGTTGAAGCAGTTCATCTGTGTGAAGGGCTGACGTGGGGGTCCGGGACGTTTCGGCCCGGACCCCAGGCTCAGCAATTCACTGGGTTCGTGGAGAGGCAGTCCAGGCGGCAGAGGGTGCGGCCGGAGGTGGCGATGCGGCGTTCTGCCTCCGCCGGCATGCGGCGGCCGGTCCCGGTACTGGTCCGACCGGGGGAACATGCTCCGCCCAACAGCCCAAGGGCGACTCGCGGGACTCGCCGCCCGCCGTGGCCGGTGATTGCGTGACTCCGGCCGGGCCGGCTGCGGCCGGGCCGGATCCGAGCCGCGCAGCGAGAAGGCAGGGCCATCATGGACGTCACCGTGGACGCACCGCGGGCAGTGATCCCGGCACATTTGCTGAAAGGCCAGAAGGCGCTGGTCACCGGTGCCAACTCGGGCATCGGCATGGCGACGGCCATCGGGTTGGGCCGGGCCGGCGCCGACGTGGTCGTGAACTACGTGGCCGACCCTGACGCAGCCGAGAAGGTGGTCGAGGAGATCACCTCGTTCGGAGTGCGCGCGGCGGCCTACCAGGCGGACGTGTCCCAGGAGGACCAGGTCACAGCCATGATCGACCGGATGGTCGAGGAGTTCGGGACGATCGACATCCTGGTCGCCAACGCCGGTATGCAGCGCGACGCCCGGTTCACCGAGATGACCCTCGGCCAGTGGCAGAAGGTCATCGACGTCAATCTCACCGGCCAGTTCCTGTGCGCCCGGGAGGCGACCAAGGAGTTCCGGCGCCGCGGGGTCGTCCCCGAGGTGTCCCGCGCCGCCGGGAAGATCATCTGCATGAGTTCGGTGCACCAGCTCATCCCCTGGGCGGGCCACGTCAACTACGCCTCCTCCAAGGGCGGCGTGCAGATGATGATGGCGACGCTGGCCCAGGAGCTGGCCCCGGAGAAGATCCGGGTGAACGCGGTCGCGCCCGGGGCGATCAGGACGCCGATCAACCGCAGCGCCTGGGACACGCCCGAGGCAAGCAAGGACCTGCTGAGGCTGATTCCGTATGACCGCATCGGTGACCCCGAGGACATCGCCAACGCGGTGGTCGCACTCTCCTCCGACCTCATGGACTACGTGGTGGGGACCACGATCTACGTCGACGGCGGGATGACTCTCTTCCCGGGCTTCGCCACCGGCGGCTGACCTTCCGCATACGCCCGCCGAAACCCGTACGTCCCCCGAAACCCGTACGCCCGGAACCCTGTACGTCCCGAACAGGGAAGGCATCCATGCTCACCTCGGTCCAGCTGCTGGCGGACGCCCCGGCCCAACTGCTGCCGGCCCGCGAGCTCATGGCCTTCACCCTGGCCTCCCACATCATCCTGGTGCCCCTGGGTGTGGCGCTCCCCTTCATCACCCTGGTGATGCACTACCGCGGGCTGCGGCACCAGGACTCCACCGCCCTGCTGCTGGCGCGGCGCTGGTCGGCCGTCATGGCGGTGCAGTTCGCGGTCGGCGTGGTCACCGGCACGGTGCTCTCCTTCGAGTTCGGCCTGCTCTGGCCGGGCCTGATGGGCAGGTGGGGCGATGTCTTCGGCATCGGATTCGGTGTCGAGGCCTGGGCGTTCTTCCTCGAGGCGGTGCTCATCGCCATCTACCTGTACGGATGGCGCCGGCTGAAGCCCCGTACGCACTTCCTGCTCGCCCTGCCGCTCCCGGCCGCCGCGCTGCTCGGGGCGTTCGGCATCCTGGCCGCGAACTCCTGGATGAACACCCCGCAGGGGTTCTCGCTCGACTCCGAGGGAAACCCGGTCGACGTGAACGTCTGGAAGGCGATCTTCACCCCGATGTTCGGGCCGCAGTACTGGCACTTCGTCCTGGCCATGCTGGTGACCGCGGGTTATGTGGTGGCGGGCGTCTACGCCGTGGGCTGGCTGCGCGGCCGCCGGGACCGCTACCACCGGCTCGGTTTCGCCGTTCCCTTCACCGTCGCCGCGGTGGCCACTCCGGTGCAGTTCATTCTGGGTGACTCCATCGCCCGGTCGGTGTTCCACAAGCAGCCGGTGAAGTTCGCGGCCATGGAAATCGTGTGGAAGACCGACACCCGTGTACCGGAGTACCTGTTCGGCCGCCTGCACTCGGACGGATCCGTCTCGGGCGGCATCAAGGTCCCGTTGCTCGACTCCGTCCTGGCCGGATTCAGCCCCGACACCAAGGTGATCGGACTGACCTCCGTCCCGGCGGACGAACGGCCGACGGCGACTCAGGCGACCATCGCCCACTGGGCCTTCGACCTCATGGTCATGATCGGGTCCGTGCTGGTGCTGCTCGCGCTCTGGTACGGCCTGGTCTGGCTGCGGCACCGCCGGCTTCCCGCCTCCAAGTGGTTCTACCGCAGCGCGGCCTGCGCGGGCGTCGCCTCCGTGGTGGCCGTCGAATGCGGCTGGGTCGCCACCGAGGTGGGACGCCAGCCCTGGATCGTCTACCAGAACATGCGGGTCGCCGAAGCGGTCACCTCGACCCGCTCCACCAGCCTGTGGATCATGTTCGGCGTGGTGCTGGTGGTGTACGTGTTCATCTTTGGCTCGTTCCTCGCCGTCCTGCTCAAGATGAGCACCCGCTGGTGGCTCGCCGACGCGCGACAGGCAGCCGAGGGCCCCGCCCACGCACCGGAGGCGGACACCCCCTACGGGCCGCGGGCACCTGTCCCCGCGGGCGACGCTCCCGCCGCGGCCGACAGCACGGACGGCCCGTCCGGGGACGGCCGACCATGACCGCCGACCTCATCGCCGTCGTGCTGCTGCTCGCGGTGGCCGCCTACGCCTGCGCGGGCGGCACCGACTACGGGGCCGGCTTCTGGGATCTGACCGCCGGAGGCGCGGAACGCGGCAAGCGGCCCAGGTGGCTCATCGACCACGCCATGGCTCCCGTGTGGGAGGTCAACAACGTCTGGCTGATCTTCGTCTTCGTCATCATGTGGACCGGCTTCCCGACGCTCTTCCAGACCGTGTTCTCCGCGATGTGGCTCCCCCTGGCGCTGGCCGCCGTGGGTTTGGTCCTGCGCGGTGCCGGCTTCGCCTTCCGCAAGCCCGCCCGGCGGCTCGCCGGCCGGCGCCTCTACGGTGCCGTGTTCGCCGTGTCCTCGCTCGTCACGCCCTTCTTCCTCGGTGCCGCCGTGGGCGGGGTCGCCTCGGGCCGGATCGTGCCCGGCACCGAGGCCTCGGCGGACGCCTGGGCCAACCCCACCTCCGTCATGTTCGGGCTGCTCGCCATCGCGACCACGGCCTTCCTGGGCGCGGTGTTCCTCACCGGGGACGCCCGCCGATTCGACGCGCCCGATCTGGTCGGCTACTTCCGGCGGCGTGCGCTGGGCAGTCTCGCCGTACTCGCCGCACTGGCTGTGATCACGCTGTTGGCCGCCCACGAGGACGCCCCTCACGTCGGGCGCGGACTCACCCACGGCGTGGGGTTGTTCTTCGTCGTCCTGGCCGGGGTGGCCACGCTCGCCACGGCCTGGCTGCTCCTGTGGACGCCGGGCAGGTGGGCCCGCATCACAGCCGTCGGGGTTGTCGCGTCCGCTGTCATCGCCTGGGGCATGGCCCAACGCCCCTACCTCATTCCCACCTCGCTGACCGTGGTTGAGGGCGCGGGCGCACCCGCCACGCTGACCTGGCTGGCGATCGTCACGCTGGTGGCCCTGGTGCTCGTCGTACCGGCCGTCGTCTTTCTGTACTGGCTGGACACCCAGGGCGAGTTGGAGGCACTGACCGACGCCGACCTGCGAAGCGGAGGCAAGGACGGTGACGGCACGGCTGGGAACGGCTGACCGCCCGGACCATGGCCGGCAGGACGACCGCTGGGGCATCAGCGGCCGCTGACGGGCTCCGAGAGGGGGGCGGCGATCGCTACTTCGCGTGCGTCACCGCGTAGATCATCACGAACGCGACGATGTGGATGCCGAAGAGGAAGTACGCCAGGTACCACCAGACGTACCGCTCGTTCTTCTTCTCCTCGACCAGACGGCGCTGTTCCCGCTCCCGCTCCTGTTCCTCGGAGGTCTCGTCCGGCATCACAGCTCCCGGTGGACCTTGGTGTTCGAGGCCTGGGCGCGGGGGCGGACGACCATGAGGTCGATGTTGACGTGGCTGGGGCGGGTGATCGCCCAGGTGATGGTGTCGGCGACGTCGTCGGCGGTCAGGGGCTCGGCCACGCCCGCGTACACCTTCGCCGCCTTCTCCGCGTCACCGCTGAAGCGGGTCAGCGCGAACTCGTCGGTCTTGACCATGCCGGGCGCGATCTCGATGACACGGACCGGCGTGCCGACGATCTCCAGACGGAGGGTCTCGGCGAGGACGTGCTCGGCGTGCTTGGCGGCGACATAGCCGGCGCCGCCCTCGTACGTGCCGTGGCCCGCGGTGGAGGAGAGCACGACGACCGTGCCGTCGCCGCTCGCGGTGAGGGCGGGCAGCAGGGCCTGGGTGACGTTCAGGGTGCCGATGACGTTCGTCTCGTACATCTGGCGCCAGTCGGCCGGGTCGCCCGTCGCGACCGGGTCGGCGCCCAGCGCGCCGCCCGCGTTGTTGACCAGGACGCCGATCGTCTTGAAGGCCGTGGCGAACTCGTCGACCGCAGTGCGGTCCGTGACGTCCAGGGCGTACGCCGTCGCCTGGCCGCCCGCCTTGCCGATCTCCTCCGCCAGGGTCTCGATGCGGTCCTTGCGGCGGGCGGTGAGAACCACGCGGTAGCCGGCCGCGGCGAGCTGCCGGGCCGTCGCCGCGCCGATGCCGCTGCTCGCGCCGGTGATGACGGCGATGCGGGAGGGGGTGGCGGGCGCGGTCATGAGTGGCTCCTCTGGCGGGTGCGCGGGCGGGCGTACGCGAATCTCCGTCAGGATAGGCAGGTGGTGGGCGGCGGCGTCGAACCGTCCGGGTTTCGGGCCTGGTCCGGTACCGGGTCCGGTCTGGTCCGGCACGGGGTCCGGAACCGGGTCCGGCACCGGCACCGGGTCCGGAACCGGGTCCGGCACCGGCACGGGGTCCGGAACCGGGTCCGGCACCGGCACCGGGTCCGGTTCCGGGTCCGGCACCGGCACCGGGTCCGGAACCGGGTCCGGCACCGGCACCGGGTCCGGTTCCGGGTCCGGCACCGGCACCGGGTCCGGTTCCGGGTCCAGTCCAGTCCAGTCCGGTCCAGTCCGGTTCCGGCCCGGTCGGGGCTCAGTTGCCGCCGCGCGGCGCGTACATGATCACGGCCATCCCGGCCAGGCAGATCAGCGCGCCGGTCACGTCCCAGCGGTCGGGTCGGTAGCCGTCCGCGACCATGCCCCAGGCGATGGACCCGGCGACGAAGATGCCGCCGTACGCGGCGAGGATGCGCCCGAACTCGGCGTCCGGCTGGAGCGTGGCCACGAAGCCGTACACGCCGAGCGCCATGACGCCCGCGCCGATCCACAGCCAGCCGCGGTGCTCGCGTACGCCCTGCCAGACCAGCCAGGCGCCGCCGATCTCGAAGAGCGCGGCGACGACGAACAGGGCGGCGGAGCGGGCGATCAGCATGCCGTCACTTTTGCATGCGGGGATCACCCCGGGAGTGGCTGGTCCTCGTTCCCTGGCGAGGGGGGGCGGAGGCTCGCCCCTACGACGGATGGTGGCCGTTCGCGTACGCCGTCGGGGGGACCCCTACCGTCGCCGTGAAGCCTCGCACCAGGTGGGCCTGGTCGGCGTAGCCGAGGTCGGCGGCGAGGCCTGCCCAGTCGACGGTGTGGGAGGTCTCCGCGCGCTCCAGGGCCTCGTGGATGCGGTAGCGCAGGATGATCCACTTCGGGCCGACGCCCACATATGCGGCGAAGAGGCGTTGGAGGGCGCGGACCGTCATGCCCTCGGTGCGGGCGAAGTCGCCGACGTGGCGGATCGTGCGGTCGGCGCGGATGCGGTCGACCAAGGCCATCGCGAGGTCGGCCTGCGGGTCCGGTCGGGGGGCCAGGTCCAGAAGGAACGTGTCGAGTGCGGCTACACGGGCCTGCTCGTCGTCCGGGTCGAGTACGGCGGCGACGGCGCCCTCCGAGCCGGGGAACACCTCCGGGAGGCGAAGCCGCTGTCCGGTGAGCGTGGTCAGTGGCCGGTCCGGCGCGAAGGGCCGGAAGCCGCCCGGCCGGAACTGGATCCCGCATACCCGGCCCTTCCCCTCCAGCTTCTGTGTGAACAGGCCGAGCCCGATGCCGGCGACCTCGCCGAAACCGGCCGGGTCCTGGGTCTCGTACCTCTGGAAGACGACGTTCACGGACGGGTGGGGGACCACATGGGAGGCGTACGGCTGGGGCAGGTCCCAGTCGATCAGCCAGTAGTGCTCCAGGTAGGGGCGCAGGGGTGGGGCCGGTTCGTGGCGACGGAAACGGACGCGCGCGAAGAGTTCCGTGGCGTCGACGATGCCTCGGGTGTCACGGCGGGGGGCGGCCATGCAGGGATCGTACGGCCGGGTACTGACAGCCGGAGGTGGCTGGAGCGGGAGGGTGGAATAGGGGGAGGCGCGGCACTGTTCCGGGGTATAGTTGAATCGTAAACAACCTGCGGAGGGTGAGCGACCATGCAGTTCGGGATCTTCAGCGTCGGCGATGTCACACCGGACCCGACCACCGGCCGGACGCCGAGCGAGCACGAGCGGATCAAGGCCATGGTCGCCATCGCGCAGAAGGCCGAGGAGGTCGGCCTGGACGTCTTCGCGACCGGCGAGCACCACAACCCGCCGTTCGTGCCGTCGTCGCCGACCACCATGCTCGGCTGGATAGCCGCGCGCACGGAGAAGCTCATCCTCTCCACGTCCACGACCCTCATCACCACCAACGACCCGGTGAAGATCGCCGAGGACTTCGCGATGCTCCAGCACCTCGCGGAGGGGCGGGTGGATCTGATGATGGGGCGCGGGAACACCGGTCCGGTGTACCCGTGGTTCGGGAAGGACATCCGGCAGGGCATCAACCTCGCCATCGAGAACTACGCGCTGCTGCACCGGCTGTGGCGCGAGGACGTGGTGACGTGGGAGGGCAAGTTCCGTACGCCGCTCCAGTCGTTCACGTCGACGCCCCGGCCGCTGGACGGCGTACCGCCGTTCGTCTGGCACGGGTCGATCAGGTCGCCCGAGATCGCTGAGCAGGCCGCCTACTACGGCGACGGCTTCTTCCACAACAACATCTTCTGGCCTGCCGATCACACGAAGAAGATGGTCGAGCTGTACCGGGAGCGGTACGCGCACTACGGGCACGGCACGGCCGAGCAGGCGATCGTCGGGCTGGGCGGTCAGGTGTTCATGCGGCACAACTCGCAGGACGCGGTACGGGAGTTCCGGCCGTACTTCGACAACGCGCCGGTGTACGGGCACGGGCCGTCGCTCGAGGACTTCACCGACCAGACGCCGCTGACGGTCGGCTCGCCGGAGCAGGTCATCGAGAAGACGCTGGCCTTCCGGGAGTACGCCGGTGACTACCAGCGGCAGTTGTTCCTGGTGGATCACGCCGGGCTGCCGCTGAAGACCGTGCTGGAGCAGATCGACCTGCTGGGCGAGGAGGTCGTGCCGGTGCTGCGCGAGGAGTTCGCCAAGGGGCGGCCGGCCGGGGTGCCGGACGCGCCGACCCACCGGTCCCTGCTGGCCGCCGCTTCGGAAGGGGTGACCGTCGCATGAAGCTCGTCGTCGTCTCGGCGGGGCTGAGTGTCCCGTCGTCCACGCGACTGCTGGCCGATCGGCTGGCCGCCGCCACGGTCCGGGAGGCCTCCGCCGACGTCCAGGTCGTCGAACTGCGCGACCTGGCCGTCGAGATCGCCCACAACTTCACGAACGGGTTCCCCGGGCGGGCGCTGGGTGCGGCGATCGACGCGGTGACGGGGGCGGACGGACTGATCGTCGTCACGCCGGTGTTCTCCGCGTCGTACAGCGGGCTGTTCAAGTCCTTCTTCGATGTGCTGGACAAGGACGCGCTCAGTGGGATGCCGGTCCTGATCGCCGCGACCGGGGGCTCGTCCCGGCACTCCCTCGTGCTGGAACACGCCCTGCGGCCGCTCTTCGCCTACCTGCGCGCGGTGGTCGTGCCGACCGCGGTGTATGCCGCGTCCGAGGACTGGGGCGCGGAGGGACTGGCTGAGCGGATCGACAGGGCGGCGGGGGAGCTGGTGGGGCTGATGGTGGGAGCGCGTGGTGGTGTGAGGCGGGTGGATGCTGTGGGCGCGGTGGATGCGGCGGACATGGTCAGCGTGGCGGACGTGGTGAGTGCGGCGGACGTGGTGGCTACGGGTGCGCGCGTCGACACCGACACCGCTGCGGCCATCTCGCCTCGGTCCCTCGAGGGGGCCGTCACTTCGGCCGACGGGTTCACTGTCGTTCCCTTCGAGCAGCAGCTCGCGGCGCTGCGGGTGTAGGGCGGCTGCGGGGGATGGGGTCGCCCCTACCCCAGCCCCCATCCCTGAGGCCAACCCCGCTGGGGTGGGGCCGGACAGGTCCTAGGGCCTGTCCGGCGGATCGAGTCGCAGGAAATCGGCGGCGCCCTATAAACGCTGGTGAGCGGGGTCTGGTGCGTCCAACTGCAAGGCGGAGGAGGGCGTCGACGCGGAGCGTCGTTGACCGACGACAACGCCGCAGATGGGCGTGCCAGACCCCGCGTCTGCGGCATGATCCGCCGGACAGGCCCTAGCCGACGTGGACCTTCGGGCGGCGGGCCCGGTTCGGTTCTGCCTCGCGGAGGACCTCTCGGGTTACGGGGGCCACCTCGCCCTGGCCGAAGAGGAAGAAGCGGAGGAAGTTGGTGAAGGGGTCGCCCTCGGTCCACTCGAAGTAGACGTGCGGGATGCAGCCGGTGGTGTCGCGGACGTGGAGGAGGAGGGCGGCGAGGGCGTTGGGGATGGAGGACGACTCCAGGGTCAGGACGCGGTAGCGGCCGTGCATGACTTCGCCGCGTACGTTCAGGCCCGCCTCGAACTCCGAGGCGTCGAGGACGGTGACCTCGACGAAGACGAAGTCCTCCTGGGACGGAACGTCGTTGTCGGCGCGGATCTGCTCGATCTTGTCGCGGTACTCGGTGATGTCGCGGTTGTCGGGCTCGTTGGCGATGAAGCGGGCGCGGCGGCTGGCGATGTCCCGTACGAACCGCTCCGCCATGTTGTCCATGGCCACGCTGGTGACCCGCAGTTCGAAGGAGCGGGCGAGGCGGGAGAGGAGCGAGACGAGGATGATCGCGGCGATGAAGCAGGCGCCGATCTTGACGCCGTCGGGGCGTTCGATGACGTTCGCGACGGTCGTGTAGAGGAAGACCGTGGAGATGGCTGCGAAGCCGATGGTCCAGTTGCGCTGGCGGGCCTTGCGGGCCGCGATGGTGACGGCGATGGCGGCGGAGCTGATCAGGACGAGGACGCCGGTGGCGTAGGCGCCGCCCTGTGCGTCGACGTCGGCGTTGAAGATCCAGGTGACCAGGAACGCGACCAGGGTGAAGACGATGACCATGGGGCGTACGGCGCGCGCCCAGTGGGGGGCCATGCCGTAGCGGGGGAGGTAGCGGGGCATGAGGTTCAGCAGTCCGGCCATGGCCGAGGCGCCTGCGAACCACAGGATGGCGATCGTCGATACGTCGTAGATCGTGCCGAAGGTGCCGCCCAGGTACTCGTGCGCCAGGTACGCGAGGGCGCGGCCGTTGGCCTCGCCGCCGGACTCGAACTCCTTCTCCGGGATGAGCAGGGTGGTGATGAAGCTGGTGCAGATCAGGAACACGCTCATGATCACGGCAGCGGTGGTCAGCAGCTTCTTCGTGCCCCGGATACGGCCGGTCGGTTTCTCCTCGGTGTCCCCGGGTTCGCCCTGGACGTGCGGCATCACCGCCACGCCGGTCTCGAAGCCGGAGAGGCCGAGGGCCAGCTTCGGGAAGACCAGCAGGGCGACACCGACCATGGCGATGACGTTTCCGTGCTCGGCGGTGAGGGCGTTCGACCAGTCGGTGATCACATAGCCCGCCGTGATCACGTGCCAGAGGCCGGTGACGACGACCACGGCGTTCAGCGCGAGGTAGAGCCCCACCAGGACGACCGCGACGCCGATCGCCTCCAGAAAGCCCTTGAGGAACACCGCGCCGAGCAGCGCCACGAGGATCAGCGTGATCAGCATCTGCTTGTCGTGCAGGACGCTGGTGAGGTGCGGGTTCTCGACGAGGTGGGTGGAGGCGTCCGCGGCCGAAAGGGTGATGGTGATCAGGAAGTCGGTGGCGGCGAAGCCCAGCAGGGTCAGGACGAAGAGCTTGCCCTTCCAGAACGTCAGCAGCCGCTCCAGCATCGCGATCGAGCCCTGGCCGTGCGGGCTCTCCTCGGCCACCCGGCGGTATACGGGCAGTGCGCCCGCCAGAGTGACGATGACCAGCACGATGGTGGCGATGGGCGACAGCAGCCCGGCGGCCAGGGCGGCGATGCCCGGCTGGTATCCGAGAGTGGAGAAGTAGTCGACGCCGGTCAGGCACATCACCCGCCACCAGCGCTGGCCCTTGTGCGCGGGCTCGGGTGGGGCGTGCGGGCCCTGCGGGGCCTTGCCCATGTCGGACAGGCCCTCCAGCATCCACGCCCGTAGACGGCTCGGAGGGGCGTGGTCGGCGGTGGCCATCGGCGTGCTCCTGACGTGCTGCCAAGCGTGGGGTTGTGGCCATCACGCGGACGGCCGGGCCGGCGTATGCGTCCAGTGATCCACCGGCTCAGGGTCTCGCGCACGTCGAGACGAATGCCTCCGCTTGTCCATGCCCGCCCATTGTGGCCACCAGGGGGCGGGGTCGGCACGGCGAGATGACGACGGTCAGGAGCGGGCCTTGATCTTCTTCATGGTCAGGTGGGATTCGAGGCGCAGGACGCAGGGCAGGCCACTGCGCCTGCCGGTGAGGAATGCCTCGGACTCCCCGCCGACCAAACTTCCCGGCACACTGGTTCGCCGCGCATGTGGGCGGCGCCGTCGAACGGGCTCGGCTCGCCGAGGCCGCCGCCGAGGTCGAACCCGTCAAGGCCGCCGACCGACCGCGACCGGCTCTTCGAGCCCTTCCAACGCCTCGGCGACACCGACAACACGACCGGGCTCGGCCTGGGCCTCGCCCTCTCCCAGGGCCTGACCGAGGCGATGGACGGAACCCTCGTCCCGGAGGACACCCCGGGGGGGCGGTCTCACGATGGTGCTGTGCTGCCGTTCGCGGAACAGGCGGGGCGCCCCCGAGGTCCGCAGAGTGTGGAAGGCGGCGTATGAGGTGCATGAGGTGTAAGCGACGTCAACCGTATGGTGCGGACACGGTGGCTGCGGTATGATCAATCTCGAGCGTTGCACCGGAACTCCCGGTAGCAAGCCCGGCGTTGGTGGTCCAAGGAAAGACGCCCCGCTTCCTGCGGGGAAATGCAGGTGCAAGGCCTGCCCGGCGCTCCAACAGCCCCGTCTCCGTTAATCCGGAGACGGGGCTTGCTTTTTTTTGGTGAGTCCCGGCAGGCCCTTCGCGAAGGCGCCCGATTCCAGGGCGAGTTCCCTGTGTGTGACCGCCCGGCGCGATGTACGAGGCATCAGCGGGCGGAGCGGATCAGTCCAGCCCCGACACCTTGAACACCGTCCGCGCCGTTTCGCGGTCGATCCGCGCCGAGACGCGGCGCAGTGCGGTCGCTCCGCAGGACAGGGAGCCGCGCCGGGCGGAGACGCGGGCGTCTTCGTCGAGGCGGTGCCAGAGCGGGGGGTTGGCGACCAGGACGCGGGGGTCGATCTCGACGCGGGCGCCGAAGGAGTCGCGCAGGACGAGGCGTTGTCCCACGCCGTCGAGGCAGCGCACCGAGACGAGGTGGTCGGTCCGTACCCGCCGCGTGCCCCGCAGCCCGCGCGCGACCAGCCGGCCCTCGCTCACGGAGACCCGGGTGGGGTAGAGGACCAAGAACAGCAGGACGGCGAGTGTGGTCCACAGCAGGGCGCGCAGCGCCGTGATCGTGCCGGCTCCCCAGTCGATCAGGAGCAGAAGGCCGAGGAGTACGGCCGCGCAGCGGATCGCGCTGCGCAGGTCCTGGGCCCAGAAACGGTCGTGTACCACCTCTGAGGGTGGTTGCGCGGGGGCGGTGGCCGCGTCGCGCGTGTCGTTGCGGCGTTCCATGAAACCGACGGTAGAGACACCGAGGGCGGGCGGCAGTACGCCTTGATGGGTCCCTGATGGGACGCGGCGTCAAGGATGCGACAAGGGCCGGGGGTTCCGCGCGAAGAACGCGCTAGCGGCGTCCGTACGCCGCCGATGCGGCCCGAACCTGGGCTGAGCCGCGCATCGCCTCCCCGCGTGCGGGGCTCTTTTCGTGCAGTGAAGCGACCTCTTTTTGCGTCGCACTTCAAAGTGCGTCGAAGTGCGGCGAAGTGTGTCGAAGTGCGTGAAGTGAAGGAGCACGTGCCCCATCACCGTGTGCCACCCCGACGCCGAGGACCGCGCGCACGCTGCGGCCCTCGAGAGCGCCTGGGAGCAGTGGAACCCGGGAGTGCCACTCGTACGGCTCGCCTCCGAGCGCCGGGCCCTGGGCCGCCTCATAGCGTCGTACGTACGTGCCATCGCAGAGGACGAGCCCGGCACCCGCGTCACCGTGCTGATCCCCGAGGTCGAGCCCGACCGGCTGTGGCAGCGGCTGTTGCAGAACCAGCGGGGCGCGGTGGTCGCCCACGCCGTGCGGAAGGACACGGACGCGGTGATCTGTCGACTGCGCTTCCGCATCACCTGACACACGCTCTCCCGTACCGCCTGTCGCAGGCCGCCGATGTCGGCGTAAGGGATGCGTCAAGGGCGTATGTGCCGCCGTAAGGGAGACGTCAACGGTGGCCGAATCCGGTCGCAGAGGCGTTTTCCTCTAACAGTCCGTTCAACCCGAACCTTCCTCTAGGAGCTCACGATGGCCGACGTGGCCTTCGTCGTCACCACGATCGCGGTGTTCGCGCTGGTGGCCCTCGTCGCCAAGGGGGTGACGAAGCTGTGACCGCCGAGAACATCGTCGGCCTGGTCGTGGCGGTCGCCCTGCTGGGCTATCTCATCCTTGCCCTCGTTTTCCCGGAGAGGTTCTGAGCACTGATATGGGACCCGTCCTCGCCGGCGTGCTCCAACTGCTCGCTCTCATAGCGGCACTGGCCCTCGTCTACCGTCCCCTCGGCGACTACATGGCCAAGGTCTACTCCTCCGACAAGCACCTGCGCGTCGAGAAGTGGATCTACAAGGGCATCGGCGCCAACCCGAACACCGAGATGCGCTGGCCCGCCTATCTGCGCGGCGTCCTCGCCTTCTCGGCGGTCGGCGTCCTCTTCCTCTACCTGCTGCAGCGCGTCCAGGGCGTCCTGCCCGGCTCGCTCGGCTTCTCCTCCATCGACCCGGACCAGGCGTTCAACACCGCGGCGTCCTTCGTGTCGAACACCAACTGGCAGTCGTACTACGGCGAGCAGGCCATGGGCCACGTCGTGCAGACCGGCGGCCTCGCGGTGCAGAACTTCGTCTCCGCCGCGGTCGGTATCGCCGTCGCGGTGGCTCTCGTACGGGGCTTCGCCCGCTCCCGAACCGGTGAGCTCGGCAACTTCTGGGCCGACATGGTGCGCGGTGTGGTCCGTATCCTGCTGCCGATCGCCGCCGTCTCCGCGATCGTCCTGGTCGCGTGCGGCGCCATCCAGAACTTCGCCGGCATCCACGAGGTCGGACAGTTCATGGGCGGGTCGCAGGAGTGGAACGGTGGCGCGGTCGCCTCCCAGGAGGCCATCAAGGAGCTGGGCACCAACGGCGGCGGTTACTTCAACGCCAACTCGGCCCACCCCTTCGAGAACCCCACCCCGTTCTCCAACCTCTTCGAGATCTTCCTGCTCCTGGTCATCCCGTTCTCGCTGACCCGGACCTTCGGCCGGATGGTCGGCAGCCTGAAGCAGGGCTACGCGATCCTCGCCACGATGGCCACCATCTGGCTCGGCTTCACGGCCCTCATGATGTGGACCGAGTTCGCCCACCACGGCCCGGCCTTCGACCTCGCCGGCGGTGCGATGGAGGGCAAGGAGAACCGCTTCGGCGTCGGCGCCTCGTCGATCTTCGGGGTGGCGACCACGCTCACCTCGACCGGCGCGGTCAACTCCTTCCACTCCTCGTTCACCGGCCTCGGCGGCGGCATCACGATGCTGGGCATGCAGCTCGGCGAGATCGCACCCGGTGGTACCGGCTCCGGCCTCTACGGCATGCTGATCATGGCGATCATCGCGGTGTTCATCGCCGGTCTGATGGTCGGCCGCACCCCCGAGTACCTGGGCAAGAAGATCGGCACCCGCGAGATCAAGTTCGCGGCGCTGTACATCCTCATCACCCCGGCGCTGGTGCTCATCTTCACCGCCGCGGCGATGGCCCTGCCGACCCCCGGCAACTCCATGACCAACAGCGGCGCGCACGGCTTCTCCGAGATCCTGTACGCCTACACCTCGGGCGCCAACAACAACGGCTCGGCCTTCGCGGGGCTGAACGCGGACACCCAGTGGTTCAACACCACCATCGGGCTGGCCATGCTGCTCGGCCGCTTCCTGCCGATGGTGTTCGTGCTGGCCCTGGCCGGCTCGCTCGCCGAGCAGAAGCCGGTCCCGGCGACCGCGGGCACCCTGCGCACCGAGAAGCCGCTGTTCACGGGGCTGCTGGTGGGCGCAATCTTGATCATCACCGGTCTGACCTACTTCCCGGCCCTGGCGCTGGGTCCGCTGGCCGAGGGGCTGGCGTCATGACCACCCGTACAGAGAAGTCCCGTTCGAACGACCAAGAGGACTCGATGTCCACAGCCACTCCGACCCGGGCGCCGCACAGCGATGTGCCGACCGGCCACAAGGACGAACGTGTCGGCGCGGGTCTGTTCGACCCCAAGCAGCTGCTCAAGTCGCTGCCGGACGCCTGCCGCAAGCTCGACCCGCGGATCATGGTCAAGTCGCCGGTCATGTTCGTGGTCCTCATCGGCTCGGTGCTGACGACGATCTTCTCCTTCAAGGACCCGAGCGACTGGTTCGGCTGGGCGATCAGCGCCTGGCTGTGGCTGACCGTGATCTTCGCCAACCTGGCGGAGGCGGTGGCCGAGGGCCGTGGCAAGGCGCAGGCGGACACCCTGCGCAAGGCCAAGACCGACACGGTCGCCCGCCGTCTCGACGGCACGGTCGAGGAGCAGGTCCCCGGCACCGATCTGCGCATCGGCGACCTGGTCGTCTGCGAGGCCGGCGACATCATCCCCGGTGACGGTGACGTCATCGAGGGCGTGGCTTCGGTGGACGAGTCGGCGATCACCGGCGAGTCGGCTCCGGTCATCCGCGAGTCCGGCGGCGACCGTTCGGCCGTCACCGGCGGTACGAAGGTCCTCTCCGACCGCATCGTCATCAAGATCACGACGAAGCCGGGCGAGACCTTCATCGACCGCATGATCGCCCTGGTCGAGGGCGCCGCACGGCAGAAGACGCCCAACGAGATCGCGCTGAACATCCTTCTCGCGTCCCTCACCATCGTCTTCCTGCTCGCGGTGGCCACCCTGCCGCCGTTCGCGGACTACGCGGACACGCACCTCACCATGGTCGTCCTGGTGGCCCTGCTGGTCTGCCTGATCCCGACCACGATCGGCGCGCTGCTCTCCGCGATCGGTATCGCGGGCATGGACCGACTGGTCCAGCGCAACGTCCTGGCGATGTCGGGCCGTGCGGTCGAGGCCGCCGGTGACGTCTCCACCCTGCTGCTCGACAAGACCGGCACCATCACCCTCGGCAACCGTCAGGCCTCCGAGTTCGTGCCGGTGAGCGGCACCACCGAGGCCGAGGTCGCCGACGCCGCCCAGCTCTCCTCGCTGGCCGACGAGACGCCCGAGGGCCGCTCCATCGTCGTACTGGCGAAGGAGAAGTACGGGCTGCGCGAGCGTCACCAGGGTGAGCTCAAGGGCGCCGAGTGGATCGCCTTCACCGCCCAGACCCGTATGTCGGGTGTGGACGTCGACGGGCGCAAGATCCGCAAGGGCGCGGCCGGTTCGGTCATCAACTGGGTGCGGGAGCAGGGCGGCGAGGTGTCCGAGGACGCCGACAGCCTCTCCAACCGGATCTCCGAGGCGGGCGGCACGCCGCTGCTCGTCGCCGTCGAGGATGCCGAGGGCGCCCGCGTCCTTGGTGTCATCCACCTCAAGGACGTCGTCAAGGACGGCATGCGGGAGCGGTTCGACGAGCTGCGCCGCATGGGCATCAAGACCGTCATGATCACGGGTGACAACCCGCTGACGGCCAAGGCGATCGCGGACGAGGCCGGCGTCGACGACTTCCTCGCGGAGGCCACCCCCGAGGACAAGATGGCGCTCATCAAGCGTGAGCAGGCGGGCGGCAAGCTCGTCGCGATGACCGGCGACGGCACGAACGACGCCCCGGCGCTCGCTCAGGCCGACGTGGGTGTGGCCATGAACACCGGTACCTCGGCTGCCAAGGAGGCCGGGAACATGGTGGACCTGGACTCCAATCCCACCAAGCTCATCGAGATCGTGGAGATCGGCAAGCAGCTGCTGATCACCCGTGGCGCGCTGACGACGTTCTCCATCGCCAACGACGTCGCGAAGTACTTCGCGATCATCCCGGCGCTGTTCGCGGCGGTCTACCCGGGCCTGGACAAGCTCAACATCATGGGCCTGTCCTCGCCCGACTCCGCGATCCTGTCGGCGGTCATCTTCAACGCGCTGATCATCATCGCGCTGGTCCCGCTCGCCCTGCGCGGCGTGCAGTACCGGCCGGTGAGCGCGGACAAGATGCTGCGGCGCAACCTCGGGATCTACGGTCTCGGCGGCCTGGTCGCGCCCTTCATCGGCATCAAGATCATCGACCTGATCATCTCCCTCATCCCCGGAATCGGCTGAGCCATGAACAACTCGGTTACGAACACTGCCCGGTTGCTCTGGGCCGGCCTGCGCGCCCTGCTGGTGCTCACCGTGGTGACGGGCATCATCTACCCGCTCGTCATCACCGGCGTCGCCCAGGGTCTGTTCAACGGCAAGGCCAACGGCTCGGAGATCAAGGTGGACGGAAAGGTCGTCGGCTCCTCGCTGATCGGCCAGTCCTACAACCTGCCGCTGAAGAAGGGTCAGGAGACCGCGGAGGCCGACCTGAAGTGGTTCCAGGGCCGTCCGCAGAACGGTCTCGGCACCAACGGCGTCAACACCCAGTACGCGCTGATCCTCTCCGGTGCCACCAACCGTTCCGGTGACAACGGCGCGGTCGACGGAGTCTGTCCGCCGCTGGACAAGGCGGAGGAAAGCACGCTCTGCTACTGGGTCCGCTCCGCCCAGGAAGCCGTCAAGACGGACAACTCGGTGCCCGGCTACGAGGTCAAGGTCTCCGACATCCCCGCCGACGCGGTGACGTCCTCGGGCTCCGGCCTGGACCCGGCGATCTCCCCGGAGTACGCCGACCTCCAGGTGCACCGGGTCGCGGAGAAGAACGGTCTGTCCGTCGCCCAGGTGCAGAAGCTGGTCGACGACCACACCGACGGCCGCACCCTCGGCTTCATGGGCGAGCCCACCGTCAACGTCCTCGAACTCAACATCGCGCTGAAGGAAATCGTGGCGAAGAGCTGATGGGCTTACACGCACCACGCGGGAGTTGGCGGCCGAGGGCATCCCTCGTGTTCGTCAACTCCCGCCCCACTTCCGGCACTCATGTCCCGACGTACGACTTGAAAGGTACATACCGATGACCCGCGTGCTGGTGGTGGAGGACGACCCTCAGCTCGTACGGGCGCTCGTGATCAACATGCAGGCGCGCAGGTACGGGGTCGACGCGGCCCCCGACGGCGCCACCGCGCTCCGGCTCGCCGCCGCGCGCCGGCCCGACGTGGTCGTACTGGACCTGGGGCTGCCCGACATGGACGGCACGGACGTCATCAAAGCCCTGCGCGGCTGGACCCGCGTCCCGATCCTGGTGCTCTCCGCCCGCCGCGCCTCCGACGAGAAGGTCGCCGCGCTCGACGCGGGCGCCGACGACTACATCACCAAACCGTTCAGCATGGACGAACTCCTGGCCCGGCTGCGCGCCGCCGTCCGCCGGACCGACTCCGTCTCGATCGCCCCCGAGATCGTCCTGGTCACCACCGACGAGTTCACCGTCGACCTGGTCGCCAAGAAGGCCACCCGCGCGGGCCACGACGTACGCCTCACCCCGACCGAGTGGCACCTGCTGGAGATCCTGGTCTGCAACCCGGGCCGGCTCATCACCCAGCGCCGGCTGCTCAAGGAGGTGTGGGGAGCCTCGCACAGCAACAAGACCAACTACCTGCGGGTTTACATGGCCCAACTCCGGCGCAAACTCGAGGCGGATCCCTCGCACCCCCGCCATCTGATCACCGAGCCCGGCATGGGCTACCGCTTCGAGGCGTGAGAGGCACCGAGAACACCATGGCACGCGGCAGACTTCGCATCTACCTGGGCGCGGCGCCGGGCGTCGGCAAGACCTACTCGATGCTGTCCGAGGCCCATCGCCGAGTCGAGCGGGGCACCGACTGCGTGGTCGCCTTCGTGGAGCACCACAACCGGCCGCGCACCGAGGTGATGCTGCACGGTCTGGAGCAGATCCCCCGCAGGGACCTGGAGTACCGGGGCGGCGCCTTCACCGAGATGGACGTCGACGCCGTGCTGGCCCGGCGTCCCCAGGTCGCCCTGGTCGACGAGCTGCCCCACACGAACATCCCCGCTGGAGAAACTGTCCCTCCAGACTGGCTCCGTCGCCGCGGATGACGCTGCTGACCTGCGCCAGTTCCTGGGCCGGGTACCCGATCCGCGCGGCCGGAGGGGACGGCGGTATCCCGCCCTCGCACTGCTGTGCGCGGCCGTTGCGGCGGTGCTGGCCGGCGCCCGCTCGCTCATCGCGATCAGCGAGTGGCTCACCGATGCCCCGCGGCACGTCCTGGGCGTTCTCGGCTTCGCCGCGGACCCGACCCGCTCACCGGAATCAGGCCGGTGCCGCACGCAGCCACCCTCCACCGCCTGCTGCAGCACATCGACGGCGACGCGCTGGACGCGGCGATCTGCGCGTATCTGCAGGCCCGAAAGCCGCCCTCGGTACGGCCGGAACCGCAACAGCCGGCGCTGCGGGCGGTCGCGGTCGACGGCAAGACCGTGCGCGGCTCGCGCACCCGGACGCCACGGCCATCCAACTGCTGGCCGCGATGGACCACCACGGCGTGGTCCTGGCCCAGCGGCAGATCTCCTCCAAGAGCAACGAAATCCCTTCCTTCCAACCCCTGCTGGACGCCATTGCCCCTGGAGAACACCGTGCTGACCACCGACGCCCTGCACACCCAGCACAGCCACGGCGCCTACATCGCCGAACGTGGCGCCCACTACCTGGCCGTGATCAAGAAGAGTCACCCCGGCCTGTACTCACAGGTCAGGAACCTGCCCTGGCAGGACATCCCGTTGGATCACCGCACCCGCGACAGGGCCCACCACCGAGACGAGATCCGGACATCTTTGACGCCACCCCCGCCGAACTCGCCACCTGGAGCAGAGGCCACTGGGGCATCGAGAACCTCCTGCACCACGTGCGCGACCGTACCTTCCGCGAGGACGACTCCAAGGTCCGCACCGGCACCCTGCCCCGCGCCATGGCCAGCCTGCGCAACCTCGCCATCAGCGTCTTCCGACAGAACAACGAGACCAACATCGTCGCCGCCCTCCGCCACACCAGCCGCTACTACTCCCGGCCCCTACGCACCCTCGGCCTCACGTGACGAACCCGGACAGATCTCGATCATGCAATGACCCTGGTTACGGACCATTCCGGCAGAAATGCCGGGATTGCTGAGATCGCTTGATGATCGAAGCAACGGATCGTGGAGAGATGCACCTCCACTTGTGACGCCTCCCTACTAAAGTGATCGGGAATCGCTCATCGAGCCGACCCTCCGTGAAGTAGAGAGAAGCGACTCGCGTTGGCCACTTCGAAGATCGTGGACGCGCTCCCGCCGCTCGACATCATCGAGTGACTTTCATGAGACGACCGAGTTGAAGCGTGGGTGGGAGGTCCCTCGGTCTTCCCAGCCCGAACTCTCAGAGGCAATGCGGAAGGTACGGACCCCATGGCGAAGCTTCGGCTGACGGTAGGGCGGGGGCACGTCGAGGAGCTCGCGAGGCTGCGCCATCCTGTTGGCGCCATCGAGGAATTGATCTGGAACTCCCTTGACGCGGACGCCGAGCACGTCACCGTCGAGCTTGAGCGCAACGACTTCGGCGGGGTCGACCGGGTAGCGGTGATCGACGACGGCACAGGCATCGCCGCCGAACAGTGCAGCGACTACTTCGAGCAGATCGGCACGTCCTGGAAGAAACGCGCGCAGACCAGCGCGGTCAAGAAGCGCGTGTTGCACGGGAAGAACGGGCGCGGCCGGGTCCGGGCATTCGCGCTCGGCAGTGAGGTGCGCTGAGCAAGCGTGAGCGAGGAGCACGGGAACCGCCGCCGAGTGGTCATCGAGTCCGACCGCAGTTCCATGGACGAGTTCGACGTCAGCGACCCCGAGCCGACGGCGGATGTGGCGGGGACAGTCTTCGAGGCGTTCGGCGGCGAGGAGCTCCAGAAGCTGACCGAGGACGCCGCCCGTTCCGCGCTCACCGCCGCCTTCGCTCTTCACCTGGAGGCGTACCCGGACATCCGCATCACCTACGACGGGACTTTGCTCGATCCGTCGTCGGAGCAACTCCGCGTCGATACGTACGAGGTGGCAGCCCCTCCGGACAGCGTTCACCCTTCGGCCCAACTGAAGATCATCGAATGGTCGCGGCCCTTCTCCCGGGCCCTGATCCTGTGTGACGGCCGAGGCATGTCGGTGGCGCAGCTCAAGCCGGAGATCCAGGCGCCGGGTTTCCACTTCACGGCGTATCTCTCCTGGTCAGGATTCGAGGACGATTCGGTCGGCGATCTCGCCTTTGCCGACTGGGTGCCGGACGGACCCGCTGCCGATGTGCTGGCGGAGTCCCGCGAACGCATGCGTGTACACTTCCGCTCCCGCGCCGACCAGCGCCGCCGGGAACTCGTCGCCTCGTGGAGGGCTGAAGGCTTCTACCCGTATACGGGTGAGCCTGCCAGTGACCAGGAGCGCGCGGAGCGGGAGACCTTCGATGCCGTGGCGACCGCGGTCATCCGGCACCTGCCCGCGAGTAAGCGTGCGCAGAAGGTGTCCTTCGCGCTCCTACGTTCCGTACTGACCCACGAACCGGGTGAGGTGCTCCGCATTGCCGAAGAGCTCTTCGCCCTCTCCAAGCAGGAGCAGGAGGAACTCAGCCGACTCCTTGACCGTACTCCGCTGTCTGCTCTGATCAAGGCTTCGACGGCGACGACAGGGCGTCTCGACTTCCTGTCGGCTCTGGAGCACCTTGTCTTCGACCCCGTGGCCAAGGGGCGTGTCAAGGAGCGCACCGAGCTGCACCGGATCCTGGAGAACGAGTGCTGGGTCTTCGGTGAGGAGTACGGGCTCCACGTCAGTGACCGCAGTCTGAACGAGGTACTGAATCAGCACTGCCGCCTTCTCGGCCGGGATGCGCCGGTGCCGGGCCCTGTTTTGCGGGAGGACGGAAGCCGGGGAATCGTCGACCTGATGCTGTCCCGCGCTGCCCGGCACCGGAAGGGCGAACGCCACCATCTCGTGGTCGAACTCAAGAGGTCGAATGTCGTACTCGGCATGACCGAGTTCGCGCAGATCAGCAGTTACGCGCAAGCGGTCATGCACGACGACAGGTTCCGTGACCCCAAGGTGACCTGGGACTTCTGGCTCGTCGGTAATGCCATGGATGAAAGCCTCCGCCAGCTCGCCCACCAGCCGGACCGGATGCCGGGATGCGCCGTCTCACAGCCGACTTTCCGGATCTGGGTGCGTACCTGGGGCGAGATCATCGAGGATTCTCAGGAACGGCTCCGCTTCTACAGCGAGCAACTGGAGTACCAGTCCACGACTGAGCACGCCATGGACTATCTGATCAGGGAACACACGGATGCTGTCGTCGACCTGGTGAGTGATGGCACGGTGCCCGTGCCCAGGGAGGGAGACAGCGGCTCGAACAGGGCTGCCGTCACCCCTTGATTCGCCTCTCCGCGAGGGGGAGGCCCGAGTCCCAGCTTCGAGGGCCCGCTATTCCCGGTCGTCGGGATACCAGGGCCTCGGATCGACGTCACGGAACCGGGCGCGCTGGAACATGTCGCGCAGTGCGTACGGCTTGGTGGCGTCGTAGATCATCTTGGTGGTGGCGCCCTTGGCGGGGATCTCCGGGTTGTACTGGGGGGTCTGGGACGAGTCGAGGACGTGGCCGGCGATCTTCGGGAGGATTACGAGGTCCTTGTCGGCCTGGAAACGGTTGGTCATGGCCCACAGGACGTCGTCGCTGTCGAAGGGGTCGTCGTTCTCGTCAACGAGGACGACGTGCTTCAACTCGGCGTAGATGCGCTCGTACGGCACTGGGCCGGCGAGCGGCCGCCCGGCTGGCTGCGGCGCGCGCTGCTCAACGGGCTCGGCGCGGTGCTGACCACGGTGGCGGGCCTGGTGCTGCTGGTCACCAAGTTCACGGAGGGCGCCTGGGGCGTGGTCGTCGCCGTTCCGCTGCTGATGCTGCTGTTCGCCCGCGTCCAGCGGTACTACACGGCGGTCGGCAAGGAGTTGGGGCTCGGCGAGATCCCGCCGCCGCCCCGCGTCACGCGGCCTGCTGCTCGCGGCCGCGCTGCGGGCCCGTACGGTTGTCGTCGTGTGTGTCGTGCCGTACCGGCTGAGTCTCTGAAGGACCCCTACGACTTCTGCAGCCGTTACAAGAGCCCGTCGGCGATCGTGCCCAGGGACAGCGCCGGCAGGAAGTTGAGCAGCGCCAGGACGACGGCCGCCGCGGTCGCCAGGACGACGAAGCCGGCGCCCTGCGCGCGCAGCGTGCCGACCGTGACGACGCCCGGTTGCTGCCGTGCCAGCCGTCCGGCCAGGGCCAGGACGCACACCATCGGCAGGTAGCGGCCGAGCAGCATCGCCACCGCCATCAGCAGGTTGTGGAAGTCGGTGGCGCCGTTGAAGCCCGCCATCGCGCTGCCGTTGCTGTTGGTGTTGCTGGTGTAGGCGTAGATCAGCTCGGTCAGTCCGTGCGCCCCCGGGTTGCCCATCGAGGACCGGCCGTCGCCGAAGGCGAGCGCGATACCCGTGCAGGCAAGGATGACGGTCGGCGGGATCAGCGCGTAGACCACGACCCAGCGCATCTCCGTGAAACCGATCCGCTTGCGCAGGCATTCGGGCGTGCGGCCGACCATCAGGCCGCCGATGAAGACCGCCACCAGGACCACCATGATCAGGCCGTGGAGCCCGCTGCCGGTGCCGCCCGGCGCGATCTCGCCGAGCATCATCGCGGACAGCAGCACACCTCCGCCGAGACTGGAGAAACTGTCGTACGACGCGTTGGCCGCGCCGTCCGCCGAGCCCGTGGCGCCGACGCCGAAGAGCGTGGAGCCGGGGATGCCGAAGCGGGTCTCGGTGCCCTCGTACTGACCGCCGACCGCCTACGTGACCGTGCCGGTGTGGGCGGTCTGGGCCAGCGTGCCCGCCGCGAGCAGCAGGCCGAAGAGGATGCCCACGACCGTCAGCAGCGTCCAGCTCTGCTTGAGGCTGCCGATCATCCAGCCGAACATGCGGATGCAGGCCGTCGGGATCAGCAGCATCAGCACGATCTCGAAGGCGTTGGTCCACGCGCTCGGGTTCTCGAAAGGGTGGGCGCTGTTGGCGTTGAAGACGCCGCCACCGTCACCGGTGAACAGCTTGATGCCCTCCCAGGAGCCCACCGGGCCGTCGAGGATCGTCTGCCGGGCGCCCGCGAGGGTGGTGACGGTGTGTCCGCTGCCGAGGCTCTGGATGACACCGCCCGCCATCAGGACCAGGCCGGCGACGACCGCGATCGGGAGCAGGATCCGGACGATCGTACGGAGCAGGTCGACCCAGAAATTGCCCAGGTCGTCCGTGGAACGCCGGAGGCGTATGTCCACACAGGTGTCCGACTCCCATGGACGGGGCCGAGGACGAGGGCGGACCGTCGTGTTGGCGATTGCCTGACGCGCGAAGGCCACTTCATAACGCGCTGTTGACGCCGCTCACAGCCAGTCGTTGCGGCGGAAGGCCCGGTAGATCAGTGTGCAGATGACGACGCTGGCGACGATCACCAGGGGGTAGCCGAGGGTCCAGCGCAGTTCGGGCATGTGGTCGAAGTTCATGCCGTAGATGCCGACGATCCCGATGGGTACGGCGATGAGGGCGGCGATCGCGCTGATGCGCCGTACGTCGGAGTTCTGCTGGACGCCGGTCTGGGCCAGGGCGAGGGACAGCGCGGTGTCGGTCACCTCGCAGAGGGTCGTGATGCGTTCGGCGGCCTGGGCGAGGTGGCTGTGGACGTCGCCGAGGTAGCGGGCGATGTCCTTGTCCACGCCGGGCAGCCGGCCCTCGGCGAGCTCACGCATCGGTGGCACCAGGGGGACCACGGTGCGGCGCAGCTCGAGGAGCTCACGCTTGAGCCGGTAGACACGGCGGATGTCCTGGGCCTGCTGAGGGGTCTGCTGGGGCGCGCAGGTATCGCCCTCCGCCTCGTCCACGTCCGTCTCGACGGCGGAGATGACGTCGAGATACTGGTCGACGACCGTGTCGGCGACGGCGTACAGCACGGCGGCGGGGCCGTGCGCGAGCAGCTCGGGGCGGCTCTCCAGCTGGTGGCGGACCGTCTTGAGCTGGTGCGAGGGGCCGTGCCGCACGACGACGATGAAGTCCCGGCCCATGAAGGCCATGATCTCGCCGGTGTCGACGATCTCGCTGGTCGCGGTGAGGGTGCCGTGCTCGTGGTACACGGCGGTCCGCATGACGAGGAAGAGCGTCTCGTCGTAGCGCTCCACCTTGGGCCGCTGGTGGGCGGCGAGCGCGTCCTCGACGGCCAGCGGATGCAGGCCGAAGGCGCCCGCGACGAGCTGGAGCTGTGCCTCGGTGGGTTCGTGCAGGCCGATCCAGACGAAGCTGTCCGCGGCGGCGTGGGCGGCTGCCATCGCCTCCTCGAGGGGGAGGAGACCGGGCCGCCGCTTGCCGTGCTCGTACAGAGCGCAGTCGACCACGCAGCCCGGCTGCGTCGGCTGCGTCGGCTGCGTCGGCTGTGGGGGTATCGAGGGTGGTGTGGGTGTCGAAGACGTTCCGCCGACCGTCATGGCGTCTCCTTGCGACGGACTCGGCCTGTGGCGCGTACCGCTGGTTACTACGTTCGCACGGGGATGCCGGTTACGGCGGACGAGGGAAGATCCCCGGCGGGACCGACCGCCGTACGCACGTGGTCAAAGTTTCAAGCGTGAGGGTCGAGGGGGTGTCGCGGCAGCGTCGGGCGGGTTCACGTGTGAACGGCGCGGACGGTTGTCACCTCTGACGTTCGACTGCGTCATGGGTACCACCAGCCCTCGAAAGTCGATCTGCCACGATGGACGGTCCACCGGCGGCGGCTAACCCGTCAACTGCCAGGCGAAGAAAGGCCACTTGGCCTCCGCCGCGCAGCGCCCCTTCAACCGACAGGCGAACCCACACTGATGAACGACGCTGTGAACAGTCGGACGGCCCCGGCCCCGCACCCCGGGCTCGACGGGAGGAAGGTCGTCGTCACCGGGGCGTCCCGGGACTTCGGGCGCACCCTGGCCATCCGCTTCGCGGAACACGGCGCCGAGGTGTTCCTCTCCGCGCGGACGCCGGAAGCCGCCCGGCGGACGGCCGACGAGATCCGCGGGCTCGGCCACCCGCAGGTGCACGCCTTCGGCTGCGACCTGTCCGACCCCGCCTCCGTCCGGGCCTTCGCCAAGGAAGTCGAGGCGGTGACCGGGCACATCGACATCCTGGTCAACAACGGAGCCCGCTGGCTGGACGGCACCGACCTGCTGTCGGCGACCGACGACGAGGTGACCGACACCCTCGCCTCGGGCGCCACCGGAACGGTCCTGATGGTCAAGAACTTCCTCCCGCTGCTGCGCGCCTCGCGGCAGCCGGACGTGGTGAACATGATCTCCACCGCCGGCGTCCCCGGCCACCATCGCTCGGACGCCCATGCCGCCTTCTACGCCGCCAAGAGCGCCCAGGCGGGCTTCGCCGACATCCTCTCCAAGCGGCTGCGGCCCGAGGGCGTGCGCGTCATCTCCCTGTACCCGCCGGATTTCACCAACCCCGACCCGCTGTCCCCGGACTGGGACGCCACTCCGCGCAGCGCGCGGGACGGGCTGACCGCCCACTCCCTCGTCGACTGCGTGATGTTCGCCGTGTCCCAGCCGCGGGACTGCTTCATCCGCGCCATCCACTTCGAACAGCTCGACTGAACCCGGAGCCGCCAGGATCGGCGGGCGGGCGGCGCGGTCAACCGGCCGCCGTTGCCTCCACGACCTCCACGGAGAGGTCGTTGTCCACCGTGTAGTAAGCACGTACGGCGACACCGCCGGCCGTGACCGCCGGATAGACGAAGATCTCCTTGCGCTCCGCCACGTCGTCGAGCAGACGGCCCATCCGGATCAGTGGGGCTCCCGCAGCGGGTCGGGCCTGGACGAAGACGTCCCAGACGCGGTTTCCGGTGCCTGCCTCGGCGGTCAACTCCTCGTGGTCCATGGTGAAGGAGAACCCCTGGCCGTCCTTCTCGGCTCGTGGCTCGAGGGTCCGTATGAGGCCGTCCCCGTCCCGCAGGCGCAGTCGTACGGTGGCTTCCTCGGCGAGTGAAGCGCCGTGCAGCCGTGCCCTGACCGTCATCGACCGGTCCGTGACGTCGATGCCGTCGACCTCCGCGTGGGCGGTGCGCAGCCAGGCCCGTACCGCGAGGTAGCCGTCCTTGGTGGCGTACGGAACCCGCACGGCCACCGGCGACGACCAGTCACGGACGTGTCCGTCGACGAGGGCCCGCAGATCTCGTGGACCGGGGCGCAGCCGCTCCCGCTCCGCTCCCGGCTCGCGGAGCAGGTGCACGTCCCACCGCCCTTCCGCGAGAACGGTCCCCGGCTTCAGGACGGCGCGTCGGCGGCCGTCGTCCACCGGCTCCAGTTCGAGGACATGCAGGATCTTCTCGGGCTGTCCCTTCTTGGGGCGCAGCCGCAGCAGCAGCTGGGGTCGGACGGCCGCCGCCCCCAGCGGAAGGACGAAGGTGATCCGGCCGTCCGCGTCGACCGTGCAGGCGGTACGAGGTTGCGTGTCGTGTTCCATGCTCATCACCGGCTCCTCCGTACCGTGTGCAGCACGCTGCCGGCCGCGGCATACGCGGCGTCGCGTGCCGCGAAGCCCTGGCTGACCAGAGCGCGCTGCATCCGACCGCGTTCCGTCGCGGCCGGTCGCCCGGTCTCTCTCGCCGAGATCGCCTCGCCGAACAGGTGCTCGGCCTGCTCCACGACAGGGACCGGGGCGAACCGTCGTGCGTTCTCCAGGGCCTGACGGCCCATCTGCCGGCGCCGCTCGTCGTCGCGGACGAGCTCCAGCAGTGCGGCGCCCATCGCCTTGTGGTCCCCGACCGGCACCAGCCGGCCGTCGACCCCGTCCTTGATGATCTCGCCGGGTCCGTAGGGACAGTCGGTGCTCACCACCGGCAGTCCGCAGCGCATGGCCTCGACGATGGTCATGCCGAACGGTTCGAAATTGGACGCGGCCGCGCCGATCGAGCCCTTGACCCACTCCGCTTCCATGGGAGTCGCCGCGCCCATCAGGAATACGTTGCCGTACAGGCCGAGGCTCTCGATGAGCTGCCGCAGCCGGGCGTGTTCCTCGCCCTTGCCGTAGATGCGCAGCTGCCAGTCCGGGTGCTCGGCGGCGACCAGCGCGAACGCCTCGATGAGCAGGTCGTAGCGCTTCACCGGGACCAGCCGGCCGGCCGCGATCACCACTTTCGCGGTGCCGTCCGCGGCAGGCAGCACGGGATCGGGAACGCTGTTCGGGAGCGCCTCCACACGGACCCCGGGCAGCCGCATCTTTCGCCGGTAGGCGACGGCGTCCGCCTCCGTGACCGTGGTGATCACATCGAGCCGGCGGTAAGCCCGGCGCAGTGTGGTGCGCAGCCGGGGGGGATGGTTGTCCAGGGTGAGGTGTTCCTGCCCGACGCGCACCACCCGTTGCGGGGCCTGGAGCGCGAGATGCACATTGAGCCCCGGCCGGGTGCCGATGACCACGTCGGCGTCGGTCGCCGCCAGGCTCTCGGCGATCCGCTGGTCGGTCAGCTCGCTGTACTGCTGGTAGCGGTACTCGGCGGTGGGGAACACTTTCGCCGGTCTCAGATGCAGCGGGTGTTCCTTCTCCTGCCGCAGATCCACCAGCGGCCGTAGTGACACTCTCGGGTCCAGGGTGAAGTTCGGGTGTTCCCGGTGCCGCAGCACGGAGACGATCTCCACCTCGTGCCGCTCGGCCAGCGCTTGGGCCAGGTTGAAGGTGGTGGTGATCGTGCCTCCGATTCCGTAGGCGTTGTGTATCAGGAAGGAAATCTTCATGGCGGACTAGACTCCGCCAACTGCCCCGAGGTTGCCCGTCGTTACCGCTTCGTTCACCGGACGCTTACCTCCAGTCACATGTGTGCTTTCCCAACCTCCTTTGCCGTGACACGGTTTGACCAGGGAATCGCTCGGGCGCGTAGGTCGCACGGCGCGCATGCGGACAGCAGTACGGACGGGGGACGCACATGGGGAGTGATGCCGCATCGCCGGAATGAAGCTCTATTCACTCGAGTCCAATGATCCTCGGCGGCTGGGCCCCTACCGGCTGCTGCGGCGGATCGCCACGGGCGGCATGGGCCGCATCTATCTCGCCCGGCAGGAGGCGCCCGGGACCCCCGCCAGCGCCGCAGGGCCCACCGGAACCGTGGTGGACCACGGGCTCGTCGCGGTCAAGACGCTCCTCGCCGAGGGGATCGTGAGCAGGCCGGAACGGGAGCGGTTCGCCCGCGAGGTGGAGCTGGCGGGGCGGGTCGACAGTGCCTACACCGCCACGGTGGTCGACGCCGACGCGAAGGCGAAGCGCCCGTGGCTCGCCATCGAGTTCATCCCGGCGCCCAGCCTGGCCGAACTCGTCGTCAGCGCCGGGACGTTGCCCGTCGACTCGGTGCGCTGGATCGCGGCCGGAGCCGCGCGGGCGCTGGTCGAGCTGCACGGCCTGGGGGTCGTCCACCGGGACATCAAACCCCTCAACATCCTGCTGCCCCATGACGGCCCCCGCCTCATCGACTTCGGCATCTCGCACGCCAACGACCACACCAGCTCGACGACGTCCATCGGCACCTTCGCTTTCACGTCGCCGGAGCAGGCGTGCGGCAAGAAGTCCACCGCCGCGTCCGACATGTACTCCCTGGGTGCCACGCTCTTCTTCCTCGCGGTCGGCCGCCCGCCTTACGAGCAGACCGACCACTCCATCGGGGTTCTCGCCCTCGTCCAGCGAGGCGAGCTCGACACGAGCGGGCTGCCGCCGGAACTGGAACCGCTGATCCTCCCGTTGCTGGAGGTCGGCCCCGAGAGGCGCCCCGCTCCGTCCGACGTGCTGCGGGACCTCCTCGCCGACCTCGCTGACCTCGACGACCAGGCGCCGGCGGACCGGGACGCCGAGCGATGGCTGCCGGGGGCATGGACCGAGCTGATCGAGGAGTACGCGGAACAGGGGCGGCAACTGCGCGACGGAACAGTGGACTTCGACGCGGCCGAAGCACCGACGCGGATGAAGTCCGAGGGCACCCCGGAGGGTTCGGACGAGGCGCTCAGCAAGATGCGCGAGCAACTCGAGGCCCTGCGCAAGCAGCGGGACGCCTTGGTGCGGGCGCAGGCCGAGGAGCAAGCGGAGGCGGAGGCACGGGAGCGCAAGGAACAGGAGAGGAAGGAGAAGGAGCGGAAGGAGAAGGAACGGAAGGAACGCGAACGGAAGGAGAAAGAACAGAAGGAGAGGCAACGCAAGGAGAAGCAGCGCAAAGAACGCGAGCGCCCGGCACGCGAGAAGACCGAGACCTCCACCAAGAACAAGAGCACCGGCACGACTTCGACGCCCAAGGCCCCGCCGAAGTCCGCGCCGACCCCGAACCCCGGAGCGACCGGGAAACCCACCAAGAAATCGGGTTCCTCGGAAGGCTGGGGCGGCCTGCTCGTGGCCGCACTCATCATCGGGGTCCTGGTCTGGCAGCCCTGGGACAAGAAGGACGACGACACTCCGACAAGCAGCCCCACCTCACGCTTCACCGTGTCCAGCAGCGGCGGCACCAGCGGTCTCGGCACCGGCGGCAGCCTCGGCGACATCGACACCGACACCGACAGCTCCTCCAGCTCGTCGAGCGGCGGCTTCGACGACACCGAGCCCGAGCCGGAGCCCGAACCGGAGACCAGTTCCCCCGAGCCCGAGCCCGAGCCCGACCCCACCGAAGACGCCTTCAAGGCCGTCTCGTACGGGGACTGTCTGGACGTCGTCGACACCGGCTACGGCGGTCTCAGCAAGTTCGACTGGAGCGAGGAGGAGCCGAACACGACGTCCTGCGGCTACGGGACGCGCGTGAAAGTCACCGGCACCACCGACGACTGCGCGTCCGGCGTGGGCAAGGCCACGTGGTCGTACTACTCCACCAGCAGCGGCGAGCGGACCGCGCTCTGCCTCACCGGCCAGTACCACCAGGGTGACTGCCTGCTCGCCAAGCACGAAGACAACGACGTCCTCAGCAGCATCGCGATGCTGTCGTCCCCGAACTGCACGGACCGGAGGGTTCCCGCCGCGTACAACGAGATTCTGGTTGTCAGCGACATCTATCGGGCGACGGCGGGCGCCGGCGCCGAGGTCTGCCGCCAGGGCCAGTACGACGCCAGCACGTACTGGTCCACGAAGGTGGACGACGGCGCGACGATGCTGTGCCTGAGGGCGTACGACTGAGCGTAAAGCTCTGAACTCCCTTACCCCTCAGGTAAGTTCAGGCGTCAATAGTTGTCCGAAGAGAGGAACACCGCCTTGCGCACGCCCTACCGCCGTCTGACGACCGCCCTCGGGATAGCCGCGGCCTCCGCGTCGGCGCTCGTCCTGGCCACCGCCCCGGCACAGGCCGCGGGCTACATCTTCGAGGCCTACAACTCCATCACTTCGCCGAGCGCGAAGACCGAGTTCGCCCAGGACGGCGAGATCCTCACCGCCCTCGACATGAAGAGTGACGGTCACGGCGTCGCCGCCCAGTGGCGCTACAACTCGAGCTCTGCCACCCACTCGTACTACAGCGCCAACGGCTACGCCGTCCCCAAGAACTGGAACCTGTCCTTCGCGGAGGGCACCACCCTGCAGATCCGCGCCTGCCTGCAGGAAGGGGCCAGCGGCACCCCGTACAGCTGCGGCGGCTGGGAGTACGCCCAGGCCTGACTCCCAGAAGACGACGAAAGGGGCGGGCCCGAGGGCCCGCCCCTTTCGTGTTCGCCGGCGTGGGCCCGGAGCGTGATCGCTCCGGGCCCACGCCCCGCTCTGATCACAGCGGTGTATCCGGCGGGGCCGGAACCGATGACGATGATCTCGCGCATGCCCGTCCGACACGGACGTCACGCCTCCTGCTTCGCGTCGATCTCGGCGGTCAGGGCCTCGACGCGGGCCTTGATCTCGTCGCGGATGGGGCGGACGGCCTCGACGCCCTTGCCGGCCGGGTCCTCCAGGGCCCAGTCGAGGTACTTCTTGCCGGGGAAGATGGGGCAGGCGTCGCCGCATCCCATGGTGATGACGTAGTCGGATGCCTGGACGGCCTCGGTGGTGAGGACCTTCGGCCTGGCGTCGGCGATGTCGACGCCGACTTCCTTCATGGCCTCGACCGCGGCCGGGTTGACCTGGTCGCCGGGGATGGAGCCGGCGGAGCGGACCTCGATCCGGTCGCCCGCGAGGTGGGAGAGGAATCCGGCGGCCATCTGCGACCGGCCGGCGTTGTGGACGCAGACGAACAGCACGGAGGCGAGCGGGCTGGAGGGCATCGGTTCTTCCTTCGTAAGTGGATCAAGAGCGTTGTAGGGGGTGGCGAGTTCAGGTGCTCGGCAGGGAAGCGAGCAGGTCCGTGATGTGGGCGTCCATCTCCTTGCGGATTCCGCGTACGACGGTGATCGGGGCGCCCTTGGGATCGGTGACCGGCCGGTCCAGGTAGCGGCGGCCCGGCAGTACGGGGCAGGCGTCCCCACAGCCCATGGTGATGACGATGTCGGCGGCGGGCGGGCCGGGCTCGCCGCCAGTTACCACCAGCGCCTCTCGGCGTGGACTTCGTCATCCTGCGCGCGCAGGCCCAGCCCGGCGGTGTCTGGCAGCACAACTGGGAGCCGCTCCACCTCAGCGGCTGAACCGGGCGGGCCTTCGCCACTTTGATCGGCCGGCCTGCGAGGGACGCGGCTCGCGCGGTCGCAGATCTCGTCTGCTGATCCCACGCCGGGGTGATCGACTCAGACGGTCAGCACGGTCGCCGTGTCCACCCAGCGGGCCAACAGGCTGAAGGCCGCGAGCCGTTCGAGCGCCTCGTGCTGGGGGAGACCGTCCTCATGGCTGTACGGGGTTGCGGATCGCCGCGTAGCACCCCTCGGCAAAGGCGTGGAGGTTCGCCATGACGCCGGCGTCGGCAGCGTCTACGCCGTCCAGGATGTCAGGTGACAGGGGGAGAGGGGGCCGGGGTGGAAACCGGTCCCCTCCCCCCTGTTCGTCAGCTCTTGCCGAGGAGCTTGTTCATCTCGCTGATTTCGGCCGTCTGCGCGGTGATGATGTCGTCGGCCAGGGACGTGGCGGGACCGTACTTGCCCTTGGTCTTCTCGGTGGTGGCCATGTCGACGGCGCCCTCATGGTGCTCGATCATCATGGTCAGGAACATGGTGTCGAAGTCCGTGCCGGACGCCTTCTCCAGTTCGTCCATGTCCGAGCCGTCCATCATGCCGGGCATCGCGGAGCCGTCCGAGTGGTCCATGCCGGGCATGGACTCCGCCGTGCTGTCGGACGACGTCGGGACGTCCTCACCCCAAGATGTCAGCCAGCCGCTCATGGTCTTGATCTCCGGGTCCTGCGCCTTCTCGATGCGCGAGGCGAGGTCCTTGACCTCGGCGGACGAGGCCCGGTCGGCGGCGAGCTCCGCCATCTCCAGGGCCTGCTGGTGGTGCGGGATCATGCCCTGCGCGAAGGACACGTCCTGGGCGTTGGGCGCTCCGGCCGTGGCGTCGGCGCTCGCCGACGACGACGCGGAGCTGTGACCGCCCGCGTGTCCACTGCCGCTGTTGCCGCTGTCGTTGCCGCAGGCGGCGAGGGCGAGTGCGGCGGTGACGGACGCGGCCACGAGGACGGCGCGGCGGGTCAGGGTACGGGTGTTGCGCATGCTGGAACTCCTGCTGTGCTTGCGGAAAGGGATCTGGACATGCCGAGGCGCACCGCGTCGTCGTGCCGGTGACGTGGTGCCGCGCGGTGTCTAGATCCGCAGGAGTTGCAGTTCCGCCAGGGAGGGTGGCGCGCGTGCGCTGTCGGAGGCCTCGGCCGCGTACGGGCAGACGGTGTCGGCGCGCACGGGGACGGGCACCGGGTCGGGAACGAGGGCGGGGAGAGTCGGTGCACCGCTTACCGCGGCCGCCACACAGGTCGGGTCGGCGTGATGGGGGTGTCCTCCGCCGCAGGCCCCGCCGTCCCCCGCGCAGTCGTCGTGAGCGCTGACCGAGACGGCCGTCATGTGCTGCGGCCCGGCCTGTTCGTGGACGATGCCGCCGGGGGCCAGGGCGTGCATGGCCAGTAGCCCGGCGAGCAGTCCGAGCACGAGCAGCTCCCGCCACCGCCGCACGGGCGGTCGCGCAAGGTGCTGCTCGGGGCTCTTCATCGGGATCATCCTAGGCGAAGCCGGTGACGCGGGCTCATTGGTGGTGTCCGTTGTGGGTACGGGTGTGGCTGTGCTCGTGTTCATGGTGATCTGGCTGATCTGGCTGATCGGGCTCTGATCGGGCTCTCATTGGGTGAGCCTCCCGTCATCCGCGTCATCGTAGGCCGCCGGTGCGCAGGAAACGGATGAGCAGGGCCGCGGCCGGCAGCAGGAAGGCATGGTGAGCCAGGCCGCTGCCGGGTACGTCAGTGGCCGTCAGCCACCGGTAGCTGCCGCCTCTCCCGCGCTGAGCTCTTCGTCGGAAGCTGTCGGTGTCAACGCGCCGCCGCCCGGCTCGGGTACCGGCTTGCCCGGCGCTGTGAAGGCGGCGAGCACCGTGGCCGTGATGTGACCGGCGGCGCGGTCGGAGGTGAGACGGCCGGCGCGGATCTCCTCCGCCGCGCTGTGCATGACCGCGTGCAGGACATTGACCATCCAGGCGATCGGCAGGTCCGTACGGAAGACCCCCTCGGCGCGACCTCGGGCGACCAGCGCCTCGACCCGGGCGGCGGGCCCGCTGTGCAGCTCGCGGATGCGTCCCGCGGGAAGTTCCCGTTGCGCGGCGACGAGCAGCGCCCGTGCCTCATCCACCAGGTGCCAGCCGGCCTCGACGTACCGCGCCAGGGCGAGCAGCGGGTCACCGGTCAGGTCGACCGTGTCCAGTACCTCGTTGCCCCGGTCGAGGGCACGGCTCATCGCCGCGTCGACGACCTCCGCCCGGGAGGTGAAGTGCGCATACAGCGTCACCCGGCCCACGCCCGCGGCCCGCGCGATCTCGCTCAGGCTCGCCTCCGGGTTCCGTCCCAGGCATTCGGCCGCGGCCTGCACGATCGCCTCGATGCTGCGCACGGCGTCGGCGCGCTTGGTGGTGCTCTTGCTGCCCATGCGCTCACAGTACCGCAGTAAGTCGAACACACCTGTTCAGGTTATACCCCTGGGGTGTATAACCTGAACACCGTTGTACGACTTAGCGATAAGGGTGAGCGTCATGAGCGACACGGAAATCACCACCACCCGCGCACCGGATGCACCGCATCCGCTGCGCTGGACGGCCCTGGGGCTGCTGGGGCTGGCCCAGCTGATGCTGATCCTCGACATCACCGTGGTCGCGATCGCTCTCCCTGACATGGGTGCCGAACTGGATCTGGACCGCGCGGCGCTGACCTGGGTGGTCAGCGGATACGCCCTTACGTTCGGGAGTCTGATGCTGCTCGGCGGCCGGGCCGCGGACCTGTTCGGTCCCAAGCGGGTCGTCCTGGCCGGGCTCGGCGTATTCACCGCCGCATCCCTGGCTGCCGGACTCGCCACCGGTGCCCCTCTGCTGCTCGCCGCCCGGATTGCTCAGGGGGTGGGCGCCGCGATGCTGTCGCCTGCCGCTCTGTCCGTGGTGGTGCGGCTGTTCGACGGCGACGAGCGCAACCGCGCGCTGGGCATCTGGTCGGCGCTCGGCGGCGGGGGCGCCGCGCTCGGTGTGCTGCTGGGCGGACTGATCACAGCAGGTCCGGGCTGGGCCTGGGTCTTCTTCGTCAACGTCCCCATCGGGCTGATCGTCCTCGTATCACTCGCCCGGATCCTGCCCCGTCTGCCCCGCGCGGCCACCGGTTCCCTCGACGTACCCGGCGCCGCCTTGGTCGCCGCCGCGACCGGCGCCCTCATCTACGCCCTGATCCGTGCCGGCGACCACGGCTGGCTCGACGCCGTCACTGTCCTTCTGGTCGCCGCCGCGGCAGCCGCCTACGCCGCCTTCGCCGCCTGGCAGCGCCGGGCGGCGGCACCGCTGATGGACCTGCGCCTGCTCGGCCGGCGCCCAGTGGTGGCGGGCACCTTCGTGATCGCCGTCACTACGGCGCTGATGGTGGGGGCCTTCTTCCTCGGTTCCTTCTACCTCCAGAACCGCCAGGGTCACGGTGCCCTGACGACCGGCGTGCTGTTCCTGCCGGTGGCGCTGCTGACCATGGTTGCCGCCACCGCCGCCGGCCGTGTGATCGGCCGTCTGGGAGCACGGCTGCTGGCTGTGGTCGCCCTGGCTGTCGCGGCCGTTGGGTTCCTCGTACCGGTGCTCTGGTCCGGAACGACCGCGATGGTCACCGGCGTGAGTGTCGCTGCGGCAGGGCTGGGCGCCCTGTTCGTCGTAGCCTCCGCCACCGCACTCGCCGGCGTGGCCCCCCACGAGGCCGGTGTGGCTTCGGGCATCGTCAGCACCTTCCACGAGTTCGGCGCCTCGGCCGGTGCCGCGGCCGTCTCCAGCGCCGCCGCCATGAGCATCGCCGTCCCCACCGGCTCCCAGGCCGCCTCCGGCTTCGACGACGCGTTCCTCGTCGCCACGGGCATGGCCGCGGCCTCCGCCGTCATCGCCCTGTGGCTGATCCCGGCCAAGAACGACAGAAGGTGACCAGCGTGTATGACCCCTACGAGTTGAGTCCGGGTGTGCCCTCCGTCGAGGACTTCCGCCGCCTGCGCACTGATGCCGGCCTCTCGGACAAAGCCCCCGAGGCGGCCGCGCTCGCCTTGCCCAACACGTGGTACGGAGTAGTCCTCCAGCACGACGGGCAGCCCATCGGCATGGGGCGCATCATCGGTGACGGCGGTACCGCGTTCCAGATCGTCGACGTGTGCGTCCACCCCGCACACCAAGGACGTGGCCTCGGCAAGCGCATCATGGCCGCTCTCACCGACGAGCTGGAGCGCCGGGCACCCGCCACCGCGTACATCTCGCTGATCGCGGACGGCCCCGCCCGCCACCTCTACGAGAAGTTCGGCTTCGCCGACACCGCCACGCACGGCTCGATCGGCATGTACCGCGTGATGGCTAAAGGCCCTGCGCCCAGCGGAGCGTGGCCGAAGCCATAGACGGAGTGCCAACCTGAACACGACCACCGAGCTGGTCGAGATGGGCGGCCTCCGTTCGGTCACTCGCCCTGCTCACGGTCCTCGGCTGGGGCGGCGAGGTGCTGGACAGCAGCTCCATCCCGACCCGCCCGGGCCGGTCCGAGCGTCTTGCAGACCTCGCCGGAGCCACCGGAAGCAGCCCTATCTCTGCGGCACGGGCGGCCTGCGCTATCTCGACCATCGACCGTTCGCCGCCCACGGCATCCCCGTTATGCCTTTCCACCTTCCTGCGGAGACGCACGACCAGCTCTGGCGCTGGGCCCGATGGGCGAGCGCTCTATGGGCATTGAGCGAGATCGGGCCGACGGCCCTGGCCGTACGGCTGGGCACCGAACGAGAAGCCCATCTTCTCGGAGAGCCAGTCTGACGCTCTGGGCAGGGATCCTTTGCTGTACGCCCTCTTCTGCGCATGCAGAGCCGTTGGTAGCACGTGTGCCCTGGCCGCCTGACGGCCCCCTCTCCGGCACTGAAAAGGGCGAGGCCCGAAGACCCCGCCCGCTACCAGTGAAACCCCAGGTCAGGGCCACACGAGGCAGTACGGTTGATGCCCCGCCTCATGCAACCGGTGGCTGAAGTCCCGCCACTCGTGCAGCGATTGGGAGGGGCGGGGTGCTGATCTGGGGTTTCGCGTGAAAATGCGCGTTGACCTGGGGAAACCTCTCTCCGTAGTTCTCACGGGTCAACACCGTTCACTTGGGCGGGCCGGTAGACGGTCTCCAGGAGGGCGTATTGCTTGAGCTCTGGGATGGTGAGCCCGTCAGGCGCTTCGGAGATGAAGTCGCGCAGGATTCGTCGCAGCGGAGCCGTATCCGGTTCGAATTCGAGATCCAGCATCTGCTGTTGGGTGTCCCTGGGGTCGCGGTAGCGGACGCCGTAGGAAGGGTCCACCTTCCACATGGCGTCCTTCATCTTCTCCAGTCCCCGTTCGTGCTGGGTGCCGAAGATCAGGTAGAGCTTCCTGCCGCCCTCGTCGACCATCTCGAAGTACAGCGTGTGCGTGAATCCGGCCTGGCGCAGCGTGTCCCGGTATTGCTCGCGCAGAAACGTGAACACAGCGCCACGAGATCCTTGGGTGGCCCGAAGCCCGCGCTGATCCGCCGTCGGGCACTCAGCGCCTGGTCTCGTACCTGGTCAGCACCACGCCGTCGGGAAACGTCCGGGTCTCCACCAGGCTCAGGTTCACCCAGTTGTCCAGGGCTGTGAAGAACGGCGTGCCGCCGCCCACCAGGACCGGATGGGTGACGATCGCGTACTCGTCGATCAGCCCGGCCCGCATGGCCGCCGCGGCGAGTGTGGCACCGCCGATGTCCATGGGGCCGCCGTCGTCGGCCTTGAGCCTGGTGATCTCGGTGACCGCGTCGCCGGTGACCAGACGGGTGTTCCAGTCGACCGTGCTGGTCGTAGAGGAGAACACCACCTTCGGCATGTCCCGCCAGCGGCCGGCGAACTCGATCGCCGCCGGTGTGGCACCCGGCTGCTTGTCGGCGGTCGGCCAGTGGGAGCTCATCGTCTCCCACAGCTTGCGCCCGTACAGCGCCAGGCCCGTCGCGTCCACCCGGTCGGACCACCACTGGAACAGCTCGTCGCTCGGCACGCTCCAGCCGAGGTCGTCGCCGGGCGCGGCGATGTAGCCGTCCAGGCTCATGTTCATGCCGAAGGTCAGTTTCCGCATGGCGTCAGCCTCCCGTGAGTCGGTATTCGGCGTACAGACCAGCACGGCGCGCAAAACTCATCGGTCAGGCCACACCGAGGGCCAGTTGACCACCACGCCAAGCAGATGCTCCGTACGGAAAGAAAACCTCCGACGTACCGGCGGGGACGAGACGAGCCCGCCGCCACCGCTGTGATCTGCGCTGTTGCAGATACCCCGTACGGTGAAAATCTCACTAACCGGAGGCTAAACGTACACGTACTGAGCCCAGCTATACCAAGATCAAACCCTGCCAACTCCTTGACGCATGACAGGTGTTTGGATCGAGGATCGTCCTGAGGGTTGGGCGGGCCGTTCGTTTAGCTCAACGCGTTCACGAGTGCCTCGCAAAGGGTCTTTGCGTCGTCGAGCGCTCGGCGGCAATCGGCATCTGTCAGTACGAGGCGCTGGCCCATCCTCGCGGATGAATTGGGCACCCTGGTCAGGTACTTCGCGTCCACGATGCCGTCGTTGTGGGTGAAGACGTGTCGGGCGGCCCAGGTTCCGAGGAGATGCTGCCAAGTCTGCGGGCCGAGGGCGGTCCGTACGTCCGAGAAGCCGGCGTCGATGATCAGGTCGGCCATAGGGTCGAGACGCTGGAAGATGGCCCCTTTGCCGTTGAGGAGGCTGTTCGCGTTCGGTACGGCCGCGTGGAAGAGGGAGGAAGCCAAGGCTTCCACGACTCCGACCACGTTCTCCACGGTGTCGACCCAGTTGCGAGTGAACACTCCCTGCTCGCGCAGCACTGCCTTCGTGTCCGACGGCAGTGCTTCCAACACGTCGAGGCGTGCGGTGTCGGCCTGGAGCGCGTCGAAGGCGACCGATGCGGCGGGGAGCTGCCCGCACACGGGGCAGTACCGGTGTTCCCCGAAGACAGCGTAGTTATTCTGGCAGCCTCCGCATGTGCGGACGCGGACGAGCCGCTCCTCGTCGATGCCTGGCAACGGGCGGGGGTAAAAGGGCCGCGACTCGTACGAAAAGGAGACGCAGTCGCTGTGTGAGCTGCGAGCCAGCCCGCCGAACATCTTGTCCAACTCCTGGCTGACCATCTGCATAGCGAAGTCACCTGCGGCTTGCATGATGCGATCGCGCTGCTGCTCGGTCATGAATTCCGAGTGCTCCGCGTAGTGTCCACAATAGACGCACCAGAGGGTGAGGTCGTCCGGGAGCGCCTCATACTGCTGGGCGTCCATACGGAAGATCAAGGAACACTCCGGGCACTGGCGGCCGAAAAACCCGTTGTCATCGGAAGGGATGCTGACCCGCATCTCGAACGATTCGGTCTGGCGGCCGACGAGTTCCGCGCCGTCGGCCATTCTGAACCTGTGGTTGTCGCGCATTAGTTGATTGTTCCCCTCGGCACTGACAGTGCCCTGTGACTGAGCGTTTTCCAACCTCAACTTGAGCAGCTCAGGTGCGGTGTGAGGATGGCCTGGATGAGGCAGGTGATGCGGGTGGTGGAGCAGCGCAGCTTGCGCAGGAGCTGCCAGGCCTTGTGGGTGGCCATGGCCTGTTCGACGAGTGCGCGGATCTTCGCGTGTGAGCGGTTGGCGGCCTGCTGACCTGCGGACAGCGTCTCCCAGCGCCCCCAGAGGGGAACGCGGACGGTGTCACCGGCGCCCGGTAGCCCTTGTCGGCTCAGCACTCCACGCCGCGAGGGCCGGGGGGTCGCCCTGCGCCGCGAGCGTGAGCGTCAGCCGGCTCGGGGTGCGCTCGACCGCGCCCGTGACGGCGCCACGACCGCGGAGTTCACCGAAACCGGAGAACTGGCACTGGTCGCCTGACCGCAGCCCCAGACCGGGCGTCCAAGGTCGGTGACGTGAAACGCGGCCGCGCGGAGACCATCACGCGGAGGAGCGGGGGTGGTTCTGGTCGCGCCAGGCCCGAGGGGAGATTCCGTATGCCTGTTTGAACACCTTGCTGAAGTGGGTCGCGTCCATGAAGCCCCACCTTCGTCCTATAGCGGCGATGGTCCGCAGTCGGCCGTTCGGGCCGGCCAACTCTCGCCTGCATTCGGCCAGGCGGCGTGTACGGATCCAGTCTCCGAGGCTGATGCCCGACCGGGACAGCACAGCGTAGAGATGACGCACGGAGATGTCGTGTGCGGCGGCGATCCGTGCCGCCGACAGATCGGGATCGGCCAGGTGCGCCCGGAGGTAATGAGTGATCCGCAGGCTGAGTATCGCCTCCAACGGTGCTCTGGCCAGGCTGATTTGCCGTGCTGGGACGTCAGGGCGGCACGGAGGAGTTCGATGCTGGGTTCCACGACGGCGTCGGCGTGCGCGCCTTGGTGTATTGCGTCGCTGACGGCCAGTTGGGAGAAGTAGATGAAGGCGAGGCGCGCAATGGGGTTGTCGGGTCCCAGGGGGACCGCGGAGATGTCTCGTAGCAACCGCTCGGGGAGCGCGAGTGCCGCGCGGGGGAAACGGAAGAAGTGGTCGTCGATTCCCTCGTCGAAGAGAAGTGCGTAGGGGGCGGTCGATTCGTAGACGGCGAAGTCTCCCGGCCTCAGCAGGCACTGGTGACCGTTCTGCACCACCAGGCTGGTGCCCGTCGTCTGAAGACTGAGGAAGACGGCCAGCTCCTCGTCCTCCCGGGCCAGCCGCTCCGTCCGACGGAGAGTGGCCGCGGTCGCCCGCGCCGAACAGATCCTGAGGGGCCCAACGGCGTCGAACCCACCACTCTTGCAGGCTGAGTCGCTGGCACCGCTCAACCGACCCACGGAGGCGTTCCCAACCTGCGGGGCGAGCTGGGTAGTTGGGCTGACAGAACGGTGAAGCCCCTGATAGATGGGTTTTCGACCAAGAGGACTTTCTCCACCAGAGGCTTCGCGTGTTTGTCTACCCGTCCGGGCTGGACCTGTCCAGCTCTGCCCTGCGCTTCCTCACCACTCGCCTGCGAGAACACCGCCGGGTGCTCGGCACCCGCTGGCGGCGCCTGAGCGCCGGCTGGCAGGCCCTGCTGGCCCTCGCCCACCTCCGCAACGGCCACCCCTACGCCCAGCTCGCGGCTGGAGCCCGCTACCAGTGAAACCCCAGCTCACGGCCACACAAGGCAATACGGCTGATGCCCCGCCTCATGCAGCCGATGGCTGAAGTCCTGCCACTCGTGCAGCAGCTGGTACACGTTGAACGCGTCCCGCGGCCCGCCCCGGTCCGGGACCGTCGACCAGATGAAGGCGGCCGCGCCGACCGCTTCCTCGCCGATGCCGCGGAGGGGGTCGACGACGGTCATGGGGAGTTTCACCACGGCGTAGTCGGGGTGGAGGACGACCAGCTCCAGCGGGGGCACCTTGTGGAGGGGGACGCCCTCGATGCCGGTGAGGACCATCGCGGCCATCGTCTCCGGCTTGATCTTGGTGAACATGCCGTTCATGCCGAGCTCGTCGCCGCCGAGTTCTTCGGGGCGCATCGAGATCGGTACCCGGGCCGCCGTCGCGCCGTCGGGCGCGCCGAAGTATTTGTACGTCACCCCCACCCGGCCACCATTCCCGCTCCCTGCCCCGAGCCGGTCTGCCCTACGGTCCATGTAGTCCATACCGTCCATACGCGTCGACTGGTCGATCCGCTCAGGTGTCTCTGCCGCTTCCTCCGCCTCGCGCCGGTGCTTCCCCCGCCGGGCACGCCGAGGACCGAGGTCATCGGTCCCCTCGCCCAGTCCGCCACCGCGATGCATATCTCCACCCGACTGCTTTTCTAAGGCGCGCGACCCCCGCCACGCAACCCGATCATCGTGACAGTGACCTCCCCCACGGCCGCACGCCGAAACGTGCGTTGAAACACCTGTCCGCAGGATCTTCGCAGCCTCTGACACCATGGCTCATGTGAGCTATCCGTACGAAGCCCCAGTTTCGCAGAATCTCTTCGACCGTGCGGCTGCCGTCACGCCCGGCGGCGTGAACTCTCCGGTGCGAGCGTTCCGTGCCGTGGGCGGTACGCCCCGCTTCATGGTGTCCGGTAACGGTCCATACCTGACCGATGCCGACGGGAGGGAATACGTCGACCTTGTTTGTTCGTGGGGGCCGATGATTCTCGGGCATTCGCAGCCCGACGTCATCGCCGCCGTCCAGGAGGCCGTGGCGCGCGGCACCTCTTTCGGTACGCCGGGGGAGGGCGAGGTCGCCCTCGCCGAGGAGATCGTCGCGCGGGTCGAGCCCGTGGAGCAGGTCCGGCTCGTCTCCAGCGGGACCGAAGCGACCATGTCCGCCATCCGTCTCGCGCGCGGGTTCACCGGGCGCTCCAAGGTGATCAAGTTCGCCGGGTGTTATCACGGGCATGTGGACGCCCTGCTCGCGGCGGCGGGGAGCGGTGTGGCGACGTTCGCGTTGCCGGACACCCCCGGTGTCACCGGCGCCCAGGCCGGGGACACGATTGTCCTTCCCTACAACGACCTCGAAGCCGTGAACGAGGCCTTCCACGCGCATCCCGGTGAGATCGCCTGCGTGATCACCGAGGCCTCCCCGGGGAACATGGGTGTCGTGCCGCCGCGGCCCGGGTTCAACCAAGGGCTCAAGGACGCCTGCGCGAAGAACGGCGCCCTGTTCATTTCCGATGAGGTCATGACCGGGTTCCGGACCAGTAAGGCCGGCTGGTTCGGAATTGATGGGGTTCGTCCCGATCTCATGACCTTCGGCAAGGTCATGGGCGGCGGGTTCCCTGCCGCCGCCTTCGGTGGGCGCAAGGACGTCATGGGGCATCTCGCGCCTGCCGGGCCCGTCTATCAGGCCGGCACGCTGTCCGGGAACCCGGTGGCGACGGCGGCGGGGCTCGCGCAGCTGCGGCTGCTCGATGACGCCGCGTACGACAAGGTCGACGCCGTCTCCGAGCAGATCCGCGGGCTGGTCACGGAGGCGCTGAGCAAGGAGGGCGTCGCGCACCGGTTGCAGAACGCCTCCAACATGTTCTCGATCTTCTTCACCGGGCGCGAGGTGCGCAACTACGAGGACGCGAAGGCGCAGGAGTCCTTCCGGTTCACCGCGTTCTTCCATTCGATGCTGGCGCAGGGCGTCTATCTGCCCCCGTCGTCCTTCGAGTCGTGGTTCGTGTCCACGGCCCATGACGAGCGGGCCGTCCAGCGGATCGCCGACGCCCTTCCGGCGGCGGCACGGGCGGCTGCGGAGGCCACGGCATGAGCGACACGGGGAGCGGGGCCGACATGGGGATCGGGACCGAGAAGAACGACAGCGACATCACCGTCGTACACCTCATGCGGCACGGCGAGGTCGCCAACCCGGACGGGGTGCTGTACGGGCGGCTGACCGGCTACCACCTGTCCGAGCTCGGGCGGCAGATGGCCGACCGGGTCGCCGAGCACCTCGCGTCGCGCGACGTCACCCATGTCGTCGCCTCCCCGCTGGAGCGGGCGCAGGAGACGGCGACGCCCATCGCCAAGGCGCATGGGCTCGACCTGAACACCGATGGGCGGCTGATCGAGGCCGACAACGTCTTCCAGGGGAAGACGTTCGGGGTGGGCGACGGGGCGCTGCGGCGGCCCGAGAACTGGAAGCACCTCGTCAACCCGTTCAAGCCGTCCTGGGGTGAGCCGTACGTGGAGCAGGTCGTACGGATGATGGGGGCGCTGGATGCCGCCAAGGACGCGGCCCGGGGTCATGAAGCGGTGCTCGTCAGCCACCAGTTGCCGATCTGGACCGTGCGCAGCTACGTCGAGCGGCGGCGGCTGTGGCACGACCCGCGCAAGCGGCAGTGCACGCTGGCGTCCCTCACCACCTTCACCTATCGCGGCGACAAGATCGTCTCCGTGGGTTACACCGAGCCCGCCCGGGATCTCGTCCCGGCCCATCTCCTCGCGGGCGCCAAGCCGGTGAAGGGGAAGGGGAAGGCGTTCGGGGCGTAGGACGCCACCCGGTCGGAGTCTTCGTTTAATACTATTAATACGAGTTTGGTGGAACCCGTCCCCTCCTCGCGCCCTCTCATTGGGTGCCGGCTGAGAGCCGGCTGTGAGAGTGCGAGGAGATGGGGACCGAATGCGGGACATCAGCCGAAGGGGAGTCCTCGGCCTCGGGGTGGGTGCCGGGGCCGCGTGGGGACTCGCGGCGTGCGGCACCGCACAACATGACGATGGAAGGGGAGCCGGTGGTTCCGGATCGGGCAAACCGAGTCGGCCCGGCTCTCCCCGGCACACCGCCCGCCCGCTCGGCGACGGCTCCACCGCCTATACGGGCAAGCAGCCGAACCAGCCCGAGAAGCCCGTGCCCCTCGAACCCGGCGAAGCCCCGCCGCAGTTCGTGATCTTTTCCTGGGACGGAGCGGGAGAGGTCGGGAACGGTCTCTTCCCCCGATTTCTCCAGCTCGCCGAAGAACACGACGCGCACATGACCTTCTTTCTCTCCGGGCTGTATCTCCTGCCCGAGTCGAAAAAGCGCCTGTACGCGCCGCCCAATAACCCCAAGGGCGCTTCGGACATCGGCTATCTCACCGACGACCACGTCAAAGAGACGCTGAAGTACGTCCGGCAGGCCTGGCTCGAAGGCCATGAGATCGGCACGCACTTCAACGGTCACTTCTGCTCCGGCTACGGAACCGTCGCCAACTGGACGCCGGAGCAGTGGCGCAGCGAGATCGACCAGGCCAAGTCCTTCGTCACCCAGTGGCGGACCCATACGGGCTGGAGCGATCTGCCTGCACTGCCCTTCGACTACGAGAAGGAACTCGTCGGCGGGCGCACGCCTTGTCTGCTCGGCCAGGAGAACCTGCTGCCCACGGCCAGGGAACTCGGCTGGCGCTACGACGCCTCCTCGCCCGGCGGCCGCCAGTGCTGGCCGCGCAAGAACCAGGGGCTGTGGGACCTCCCGCTGCAGGCGATCCCCTTCCCGGGGCACAGCTTCGAGGTGCTCTCGATGGACTACAACATCCTCGCCAACCAGTCGATCAACTCGACGCAGGCGCCGTCGTACAACTACCCGGGCTGGCGCAAGCAGGCGACCGGGGCGTACATCGCCGGATTCCAGCGGGCATACGAGACAAATCGCGCACCCTTCTTCATCGGCAACCACTTCGAGACATGGAACGGCGGCATCTACATGGACGCCGTCGAGCAGGCCTTCACGCACATAGCCCGGGAGAAGGAGAAGGGCGGGGACGTACGCCTCGTCTCCTTCCGGCAGTTCGTGGACTGGCTGGACGTGCAGCGCCCCGAGGTGCTGGCCAAGCTCCAGACGCTGGACGTGGGGCAGCAGCCGGACGGCGGCTGGAAGACGTTCCTCGGTGATGCGGGCAAAGGCGGTGCGGGCGAAGGCGGTGCGGGCGAAGGCGGTGCGGGCGAAGGCGGTGCCGGCGAAGGGGCTTCCGCGGGGGCTGGGTCGGCCGCCTGAAATGGTGTTTTCCGCCCGCAAGGGGGGTGCGGAAGATCCTCGAAACGGGCATGCGAAACTTTTCACATGAGTGCCGCCTGCCGCGCCGAACAGCGGTCGAACCGCATCCGCACCCGTAGCCGCGCCGCCCTGTTCACCGCTGGGGCCGCCGTCGCCGCGCTTGTCCTGTCCGCGTGCGGTTCCGGGGGCACCTCCGGGGGATCGGGCAACACCAACTTCGTCGCGGGCAAGGACGGTATCTCCACCGTCAAGAAGGGCTCGCGCACCGACGCCCCCGACCTCTCCGGCAAGACCGTCGACGGCGGGCAACTCGACGTCGCGGATTACAAGGGCAAGATCGTCGTCCTCAACGTGTGGGGCTCCTGGTGCGCGCCGTGCCGCGCCGAGGCGCGCAACTTCGTCAAGGTCGCCAAGGACACCGCGGCGCAGGGCGTGCAGTTCGTCGGTATCAACACGCGTGACCCCAGCACCGGTCCGGCCCAGGCGTTCGAGAAGGAGCAGGGGGTCACATACCCCAGCCTGTACGACCCGACCGGCAGGCTGATGCTCCGCTTCAAGAAGGGCACGCTCAACCCGCAGACGATCCCCTCCACGCTCGTCATCGACCGGGACGGGAAGATCGCGGCCCGGACGCTGCAGCCCCTCAGCGAAGAGACGCTGCGCGAGATGCTCGATCCCATCCTCGCGGAGAAGTGACCTGACGTGTCCCTTCTCGCCGCGTCCACGGCCCTTGCCGCGTCGTCCGACGGAATGAACAGCACCGTTTACAGCGGGGCCCTGCTGCTCGCCCTGCCGGTCGCCGTGCTCGGCGGGCTCATCTCCTTCTTCTCGCCGTGCGTGCTCCCGCTCGTACCTGGTTATCTGTCGTACGTCACCGGGGTCACCGGCACGGATCTGGCGGAGGCCAGACGGGGGCGGATGGTCGGGGGCGCGAGTCTGTTCGTGCTCGGGTTCACCGTGGTGTTCGTCTCCGGCGGGGCACTGTTCGGGTACTTCGGGTCGACCCTGTACGAGTACCAGGGCACGCTGAGCAAGGTGCTCGGTGTGCTCATGGTCCTCATGGGTGTCTTCTTCATGGGGCTGATGCCCTGGCTGACCCAGCGTGAGTTCCGCTTCCACAAGCGGCCGGTCACGGGGCTGGTGGGGGCGCCGCTCCTCGGCGCGCTGTTCGGCATCGGCTGGACGCCGTGCATCGGCCCGACCCTCGCCTCGGTGCTGGCGCTCTCCTCCAACCAGGCCAGCGCGGGGCGCGGGGCCATACTGACCGTCGCCTACTGCCTCGGCCTCGGCGTGCCGTTCGTGCTCGCCGCGGTCGCGTTCCGCAAGGCCCTGGGCGCCTTCGGCTGGGTCAAGCGCCACTATGTCTGGGTGATGCGCATCGGCGGCACGATGATGATCGCGACCGGACTGCTCCTGCTGACCGGCGCGTGGGACAGCCTCGTGCAGGAGATGCAGGTCTGGTCCAACGGCTTCACGGTAGGGATCTGATCCATGAGCACGACCGACACCGACACCGACAAGACGACGGGTCAGGCGACCGCCAAGCGGCACATCGGAACCACCGCCGACGGCGATCTCGGCGAAGCCGGATCCCAGCTTTCCACCGCTCCGGTGGAGACGGCCGTGCCCGGCTCGTTCGGCGGGATGCGGGCGCCCGGTGCCGCCGGGTGGCTGGTGTGGACCGGCCGCGAGGTCATCGGCTGGGTCCGCTGGTTCTGGCGGCAGCTGACCTCCATGCGGGTCGCGCTGATCCTGCTGTTCCTGCTGTCGCTGGGGGCGATCCCCGGGTCGCTGATCCCGCAGTCCGGGACCGACGCGCAGCAGGTGGCGGACTTCAAGGACGCGCACAGCGTGCTCGGGCCGCTCTACGACAAGCTCGGGCTGTTCCACGTCTACAGCTCGGTGTGGTTCTCGGCGATCTACATCCTGCTGTTCGTCTCGCTCATCGGCTGCATCGTGCCGCGCACCTGGCAGTTCGTGGGGCAGCTGCGCGGCCGCCCGCCGGGCGCGCCCAAGCGGCTGGACCGGCTGCCCGCATACGCGACCTGGCGCACCGAGGCCGAGCCGGAGCAGGTCCGTGAGGTCGCGCTCAAGGTGCTGGGGCAGCGCCGGTTCCGGGCGCACATCGAGAAGGACGCGGTCGCCGCCGAGAAGGGGTACCTCCGCGAGACCGGCAATCTGATCTTCCACATCGCGCTGGTCGTGATGCTGGTCGCCTTCGCCTGGGGCCAGCTCTTCAAGTCCGAGGGAAACAAGCTGATCCTCGAGGGCGACGGCTTCTCCAACACGATGTCGCAGTACGACGACTTCAAGTCCGGCAACCTCTTCAGCACCGACGACCTCACGCCGTTCAGCTTCAAGCTCAAGGAGTTCACCGGCACCTACGAGCGGACCGGCCCCAACCAGGGCACCCCTCGCACGTACCAGACGGACATCACGTACAGCGAGGGCGCCTACGGCAAGGACAAGAAGAAAGTCGTCAAGGTCAACGAGCCGCTGGAGATCGGCGATTCGAAGGTCTACCTCACCGCGCACGGTTACGCGCCTGTCGTCACGGTCCGGGACGGCAAGGGCAACGTCGTCTACCACGACGCCGTGCCGTTGCTGCCGCTCGACTCGAACGTCACCTCGCAGGGCGCGATCAAGGTCATGGACGGCTACAAGAACGCGAAGGGTGTGAGCGAACAGCTCGGCTTCAGCGCCTTCTTCGTGCCGACCTTCGCGGGCGCGGGCGAGGGCACGATGTTCTCCCAGTTCCCCGCGCTGGACTTCCCCGTACTCGCGCTGAGCGGCTACCACGGCAGCCTGGGTGTCGATTCGGGCATTCCGCAGAACGTGTACCAACTGGACACCTCCAAGATGAAGCAGTTCAAGGACTCGAAGGGCAAGATCCTCAAGGCGCGGTTGCTGCCCGGAGAGACCATGAAGCTGCCGAACGGTGCCGGGTCGATCACCTTCGACAAGGGCGTCAAGGAGTGGGCGAACTTCCAGGTCACCCAGCAGCCCGGCAGTGACTGGGCGCTGATCGGAGCCTTCGCCGCGATCTTCGGTCTCGCCGGCTCGCTCTTCATCCAGCGCCGTCGGGTCTGGGTGCGGGCGACGGCCGGGGCCGACGGTGTCACCGTGGTCGAAATGGCGGGCCTCGGCCGCAGCGAGTCCGCCAAGCTTCCCGAAGAACTCGGTGACCTGGCCGCGCTCGTGCACGAACGGGCGCCAACAAAGACCGACGAACCCGACCCCGACGTCGAACCCCCCGTACCTGCCGAAGGGGCTGAGAAGTGACTCTCGCCACCGCCACCAACGAACACCTCGCCAACGTCAGCAACACGCTGATCTACTCCGCGATGGCCGTCTACACCCTGGCCTTCTTCGCGTACATCGCCGAGTGGCTCCTCGGCAGCCGCAGCAAGGTCGGCCGCACGGCCGCCGCGCTCACCGCCACGAAGGGCACAAAGAAGGCGGCGGCTCCCGCGGTCACGGTGAACAAGGCCGGCGGCACCGCCGTCCTGGAGCGGCCCCAGGTCGTCACCCGGTCCGCGGCCGGCGCCCGTGACGTGCCCGACGGGCCCGGGGCGCACGGCGGGGACGAGCAGGGCGACCTCTACGGCCGTATCGCCGTGTCCCTCACCGTGGTCGCCTGGGCCGTCGAGGCGGCCGGGGTGGTCGCGCGCGCTCTGTCGGTGCAGCGGGCGCCGTGGGGCAACATGTACGAGTTCAACATCACCATCTCCACCTGCGCTGTCACGGTGTACCTGGTGCTGCTCGCGCTGAAGAAGAACGTCCGCTGGCTGGGCCTTCCCCTGGTCACCACGGTCCTCCTCGATCTCGGTCTCGCCGTCACTGTCTTGTACACCGCCAGTGACCAATTGGTTCCCGCCCTGCACTCGTACTGGCTGTACATCCACGTCTCGACCGCGATCTTCTGCGGCGCGGTCTTCTACGTGGGCGCGGTCGGCACCCTGCTGTACCTCTTCAAGGACTCGTACGAGAACAAGCTGGCCACCGGCGGCACGCCGGGCCGTTTCGCGACCTCCGTCATGGAGCGGCTGCCCGCCTCGGCCTCCCTCGACAAGTTCTCCTACCGCGTGAACGCCGCCGTCTTCCCGCTGTGGACCTTCACGATCATCGCGGGCGCGATCTGGGCGGGCGACGCCTGGGGCCGCTACTGGGGCTGGGACCCCAAGGAGACCTGGGCGTTCATCACCTGGGTCGCGTACGCCTGCTATCTGCACGCCCGCGCCACGGCCGGCTGGAAGGGCCGCAAGGCCGCCTACATCGCGCTGATCGCCTTCGGCTGCTGGCTGTTCAACTACTACGGCGTCAACATCTTCGTCTCCGGCAAGCACTCCTACGCGGGCGTGTAGCCCCCGTACGACGCTTACGGCAAAGGCCGGTTCCCTGTGGCGTGAGTCACGGGAACCGGCCTTCGTCGTACGGACAGGTAGGAGGTGTGGAGACGACCCTGGGGAATCTTAGGAAGCGCATCCGCGCGGGGGACCACGAAGCCTTCGGCGAGCTCTTCGACGCGTACGCGCGCTCCGTCTACAACCATGCCTACCGGCTCACGGGCGACTGGGCGCAGGCCGAGGACGTGGTGTCGCTGACCTTCCTGGACGCCTGGCGCCTGCGCGACAAGGTCGACGAGGACGGGGGCTCGCTGCGGCCGTGGCTGCTGGGTATCGCCACGAACGTCACGCGCAATACGCGCAGGGCCGCGCGAAGACACGCGGCCGCCGTCGCCCGGCTGCCGCGCGACGAGGCCGTGCGGGACTTCGCCGACGAGGTCGCCGGGCGCCTCGACGACGCGGCCCAGCTGGATCTCGTACGGACAGCCCTTCGGGAACTGCGGCGGGCCGAGCGGGAAGTGCTGGCCCTCTGCGTCTGGTCGGGGCTCGACTACGCGGCGGCGGCCGAGGCGCTCGGGGTGCCGGTGGGGACCGTACGGTCGAGGCTCTCACGGGCGCGGATAAAACTCGCGAAACATATGGAACTACCCCTGGAGCGCGGACAGATGAAAGGTGACCGCACCACCGCGGTCGGGCCCATGAAGGAGGGGAACCGATGAACCGACTTCCCGAGAAGGACCTTCCGCCGGGCCGTCACCAACTCCTCAAGGAGCATCTGATGACCGAGATCCGGCAGAACGAGCAGGCCCCCCGGCGCCGCAACCCGTGGCTGCGGCCCGCGATCGCGGCGGCCGCCGTCGCCACCGCGGCGGCCGTGGCCTTCGTACTCCTGCCGTCGTCGGGCGGGGACGTGAGCGCGCAGCCGCCGAGCAGGGCGACCGTGGCGCTGTTGGAGGACCTCGCACTGGCGGCCGAGCACGAGGACTCGCCCGACGCGATCCGCGACGACCAGTGGGTGTACGTCGACGCGAAGGTTTCCTACTCGTCGAGCGGCGAGGGCAAGAAGACGGAGATCCCGCCGCTGCACCGGTTCGAGAGCTGGCACTCGGTGGACGGCACCCGTGCGGGGCTGTACCGGGAGACCGGCCGGGGTCAGTGGCGCGGTGAGGCAGACCCGAAGCCGGGCGAGGTCGCCTACGAACTCTCGACCAACTACCGCCACCTGTCGACGCTGCCCACCGACGCGGACAAGATGTACGACTGGCTGCACGAGGTCGCCCCGAAGTACAGCGGCCAGGAGACCGACCAGGCCATGTTCGTCCTCGTCGGCGACCTGATCCGCGAGGCCATCGTGCCGCCGGAGGTGAGCGCCGCGCTCTATCGGGCCGTCGCGAAGATCCCCGGCGTGACGGTGGTCGAGGACGTGGTGGACGCCGCCGGACGCTCGGGCGTCGCCATCGCGCGCAAGGACCCCGACAACCCGAGCCGCGACGAGTGGATCTTCGACAGGAAGACCCACGCATTCCTCGGCGAGCGCTCGGTCGCCACCAGTGACTGGTCGGGCGGGGTGAAGAAGGGCGATGTCACCAGCAACACCGCGATCCTGTCCCGTGCCGTCGTCGACAAGGCCGGTCAGCGCCCCTGACGCGCGCCCCCAGCGCGTGGCCCACGCGTGCCCCAGGCGTGCGAAACCCCCGGTCACGCGCCACGCTGGTGTCATGACCCGAGCCATCGAAGAGGGCACCGTCGAGATGCGGGGGGACACGCGCGTTCTGCACTACCTGCTGCACTTTCCCCAGCCTGTGGAAAACGTCTGGACGGCGCTGGCCACCCCCGAAGGGCTGCGGGAATGGCTGGCTGTCGCTCAGGTGTTCGAGCCGCGGCTCGGTGGCGCGGTCACCCTCGACGGGATCGGCGCCGGACGGGTCACCGCGTGGGATGTCGAGCGCATCGCCGAGTACACCGTGGCGGAGCGGGGGCGGATCCGGTTCCATCTGGAGCCGGGGGTACCGGACGGCTCCACCGTCCGGTTCACCCATGAGCTCGAGGCCGGGCAGGAGCCGCCCGGGTGGCGCGCCCGCTTCGAACGCCTGCTCCACATGCTGACCGCGCGCTGACCATCCGCGCGCTGACCGTCGGTGCGCTGACCGTCTAGGACGGCGGCAGGCACTCCTTCGCCGGTGGCTTCCCCTCCGGCCAGGCGATCTTCACGAAGCGGGCGCGGGACTCCGGGGTCAGCTCCACGATCGGTACGGCCTTGTCGTACGGATTGCCGTGGGCGTCCAGACAGATCCACCCGCTCGCCCCGTCGACCCGCAGCTGCGTGCCCTTCACCTGTGGCCACTGGAGCCCCACGTCCACCAGGGCCGGGATCTTCCCCGTCGGCGACGCCCCACGGATGCCGTGCACGGCGAGCCGCATGGCGTCGTACGCGATGATCAGCTGGCCGTCGTCGAGGGCGATCGGCCCGATCGGGCCGACCGGTTCCTTCTCGGCGTCGGTCAGCAGCTCCTCGAGCGCCTTCGCGTCGGTGGCGCTGCCGCCGGTCTTCGCGGTGTCCTTCAGCCAGGCGTCCGGGTGGGCGAGGGCCGTGTAACGCACGGTCAGCAGCGGGTCATCGAGGGCGGCCGGGTCGAGATCCTTGTCCCCGGCGAGATATGAGCCCTCGTCGCCGGTGAGCACGGTGAACCGGCGGTGGTCGCAGCCGCGCTGGCCCAACATGTTGATGAACTGGCGCAGTTGGGTGTGCCGGCCCGCGAACAGGACGGTGTCCGTGCTGGTCGGCGTGTCACACAGGATGTGGGTGATCTGCTCGAAGACGTTGGCGGTGCTGCCCTCCTTGCTGCGGTCGGCGGGCGGGGTGAACGGCTGCGCCCCGTAGCGCGAGCCCTTGAGCATCTTCTCGAAGGAGCTCTGGAGCGTGCGCGTGTACGGGTCGCCCGTGCGGTCGTAGACCAGGAACGCGTTGGCCGCCGAGACATTGGCGAAGGAGGCGAGAGCGCGAGCCTCGTCGGTGTTGGTGGGCGAGACGCGGGCGAGCCCGGGGAAGGGGTCCTTGCCATCCTGACCGTTGGCGAGGTCGTCGGCCGTGATCGAACTCCCGATCACCGGGATGCCCCGCCGAGTGAGCTCTGTGACCGCCCTCTTGTTGTTCTCGGTGCTCAGCCCGACCCCGGTCACCGCGCGCAGCCGGTCGGGGCCCGTCGTCATGCGCGCCAGCTGGTCGACCGTGTGCTGCCAGTGCGCGCCGGTGCCACCGGGGTTGGCCAGCACCAGCCGGATCTTCGGTTTCAGGCCGGTGGATTCGTGGTTGGCCCGGTACTGGGCCAGATAGGCGCCCTGGAGCTCGTGCAGCACATCGTTCAGGTTGTCGGCGTCGGTCGCGGTGAAGGGTTCGAGGAGAGCGACGGTGACGTAACTGCCGGGCTCCAGCAGGGCGTTCTCGCGGTGGATCGCCCGTACGGTGTCGGCGAACTGCGGACGTCCGAAGGCGTACGTCGTCGACGACACGCCCACGCATTCGTCGCTGTCCTCGGGCCGGACGACGCCCGGGGCGCAGGACCGGTCCTCCTTCGTGGCCGTCATGCCGCCCCAGATGCCGAGGCCCGCGAGGACGGCCGCGAGCGTCAGGGCGACATATCGGCGGAAACGTATCTCCCAGACGTCCTCACGCAGCCACACCCACAAGCGGCCCATCACTGCCCCCTGCCCTCAGTCATCCCTGACCCCTGCCCCGCGTCATCCCTGACTCCCGTCTTCGTCGTCGGCCGGGATGCGCAAGGGGCGGCCGGCGAGCGCGTCCGACGGCCACTCACGCGAGGCCCGCCACAGCAGCGGGTTGCCCGCGGGCCGCAGATTCGACAGTTGCTCCAGCTCGAAACGGAGCCGGTCGGACACCTTCGGGTCCGGCAGCACCAGCGGGTCGGTCAACTGCCACACGGCGTGCAGCAGCCTGCGCACCCGCAGATGCAGTACGGCGTCCACGCCGTCCGGCTGCGGCGGCTGGGCCGCGTCCGTGCGGCCGAGCGCGATGGCCGCGCGGTGGTCGTGGCCGGCGAAGTCGCGGCCCTCCGGGTCGTGCGCGTGGTAGTACGGCGCGGACGCGATGAAGACCAGCGTCGAGAGCCAGCCGCGGGTTTCGCTGACCGGGAAGGCCTCCCGGAGGTACGCCACCGCTAAGTCGGCTTTGCCCAGGGCGAGTTCGTGGTGCAGCCGGTAGCGGCCGCGGTCCGCCTGGTCCCCGTCGCCGTAGTGGTCGATGAGAGCGCGGTGGACGGCGCGCCAGCGGGCGTGGTCCGGGTCGCTGTGGTGCAGCCGCAGCAGGAGCAGCGCGCGCAGGAAGGGGTCGCCGACGAACTGCCCGTCGGCCGTCGCCCAGCCCTCCTCCGCGAGTCGCTCCTCCAGGTCGAGGACGCCCGACGCGCCGAAGTCGTCCGAGAGCTGGACCTCCGCGAGCGCGCACGCCGAGTCGCGGTCGTGGGCCGCGGCGAGCACGGTCAGCTCGTCCAGGCGGCCGCCGGGTACGAGCCGGTCGAGGAGTTCCTGGTAGGTGGGGCGGCCGTCGTGGTCCTCGTGGACGGCGACGTCCGCCGTGAGCATCTGGCCCAGGGAAGCGGACCCTTGGGGCAGGTTCTGCCGGGCGGATTCCGCGAGCAGGGTGACGCCGAGCGGGCTGCCGCCGGACAACCGGTGTGTGGCGTGCGGGAGTTGCGGCGGCATGTCGAAGCCCTGAGCGGTGCCGCCCACGAGGTGCAGCGTGTCGTCCGGGGTGAGCGGAGGCAGCGCGACGAGCAGGGCCCGCGAGGACGGCGAGGTGCCGGGTGTCCAGCCGGTGTGCCGGGCGACCTCGGGCAGGGCGCGGCGGCCCGCGTTGCGCAGCGCCGGGTGGGCGTATCCGCGCAGGGCGGCGAAGAAGACGACCTGGTCGGCGATGCCGTCGGCGCGGTCGCGCAGCACCGGCTCCATGAGGCCGAGGCCCGCCGGATCCTGCACGTTGTCGATCAGTACGACCGGGCGGCCCAGCCGGTGCGAGCGCTGCATGACCCCCGCGTACGCGTCGTCGAGGTCGGCCAGCAGGGCCCGTACGAGATAGAGCTCGGCGTGTGTGCGGGAGTCGCCGCCCGCCCGGAAGTGCGCGGAGAGCAGGATCAGGCCGAGCTTGGGATTGCCGCCGGCGTTCGGATAGTCGCGGTACCAGGCGGCCGCCCGGCGCAGTCGGCGGTGGGCGGGGGCGATCCCCTCGGCGAACGCCTCCAGGGTCGCCTCGATGATCGGTTCGACCACCGGCCCCGTACTGCTCATCGAGGCGACGAGCTTGGCGATGACCTTGCTCACCCAGCGTCCCGCGAACCCCGACAGCCGCGAGCCCGTCTCGTTCAGCAGCAGGATGCGCTCCGCCTCCTGCCGGATACGCGGCACGTCACGGTCGCTCCAGCCGCCCGCCGCCACGGCGAGCAGCCCGGACGCCAGCCGGGGAAAGCCGATCCGCCCGGCGCCCGTCACCGGCTCGGCGAGCTGTTCGGCGACGGTGGTGAGCGCCTGCCCGACGGGAGACCAGGCCTCCGCGGGCCGCTCCGGCGGCGGGCCGGTGAACTGCCGCTCCTCGCCGTCGATCAACGCGACCGGCGTATGGCCGCGGTAGGCGTCCCGCAGCTCGCGCAGCACCGCGCTCTTGCCGAGCCCGCGACCACCCGCGAACACCACGAAGGGCAGTTCCTTCGGGTGTTCGTACGGGGACGCGCGGTGCTGGTACGGGCGCAGGCCGACGAGCCGCGGAGCGAGACCGGGCGGATCGATGTCGAACAACGCTCCGCGTCCGTGCAGCCCTCTGTGCACCGCATCTCCCCCTGGCGCGGTCCGGTCCTGCTTATGCTGCTGTGAGGTGTATCAACACCAGGGTAAAGAGGGGGAGTTGGTTCGGACTAGGGCTGGCGATGTCCGTTTGGTTACGAAAGTTTTCCGCAGCGTTCCCGAACCCCATCGCACCTATCCGACGGTGATCGAGTCCAGCTTTTCGCGCAGATACACGTGAGAGTCCACGGGCAGGTACGCGACGCGGCCCACCGGAGCGGGCACGGACTCCACGACCGTCCCCGGTGTGCACTCCCCGAAGTAGACGAGGGACATCAGCTCCTCGGCGGGCGCGTCGGCGGGCGGCGGCAGCACGCGGTGCCGGCCCGAACGCCACCTGTCTCCGGTCCAACGGGCCATCAGGTCACCGATGTTGATCGTGAACGCGTCCGGGTCGAAGGGCGCGTCCTCCCAGCCTCCCTCGTCCGTGTAGACCTGGAGACCCCCCTTGCCCGCCTGCCGGTCGAGGATCGTGACCGTGCCGAAGTCGGTGTGCGGGCCGATACGGAACTGTCCCGGCTGGGGCTCGCCGATGACCTCCCTCCCCGGGTACCAGTTGATGTTGAAGCCGTAGGTGGGATGGTCCATGTGCCGGGTGAAGAAGTCGGGCTCCAGGCCGAGGGCTTCGCCGAGGAGCTCGAGGAGATGGTTCTCCAGCTCGCCCATCCTCGTCAGATACTCCTCGCACAGCTTCTGGAGTTCCGGGGCCTCGGCGGGCCACACGTTCGGCGCGTACCACTCCGCGTTGATCTCCGGGTCCTCGAACGGCTCGTGCGTCGCGAACGTCAGCGACTCCTTGAGGTCCGGCGGGGTCTGGGTACCCTCCGAGTACCCGTTCGCCTCGGCTCCCGGCCCGAGCCAGCCGCGCCCGCCGACCTGGGCGGCGTACGGCTGCTTCGTCTCGGCGGGCAGGGCGAAGAAGGCGCGGGCGGCCTCACGGATACGGGTGCGCAGGGCGGGGTCGACGCCGTGCCCGGTGACGAGGAGGAAGCCCGCGGTCCGCAGGGCGTCGTCGACGGTGCGGGCGATGCGGGTGCGCGCATCGGGGTCGCCGTCCAGCCAGGGCCGCAGGTCGATGGTCGGGATACGGGGCTCACTCACCGATGTCCTCATTCCACAGTGCCGGGTTGTTCTTGATGAAGTCGCGCATCACGGCGGTGCACTCGGGGTCGTCCAGCAGCACGATCTCCACGCCGTGCTCGGCCAGCCAGTCGTGGCCGCCGTGGAAGGTGGTGGCCTCGCCGATGACGACGCGGGAGATCCCGAACTGCCGGACCAGACCGCTGCAGTACCAGCAGGGGGAGAGGGTGGTCACCATGGTCGTACCGCGATAACTCTTCTGCCGTCCGGCGGCGCGGAAGGCCGCCGTCTCCGCGTGCGTCGACGCGTCGTCGTCCTGGACGCGACGGTTGTGGCCGCGGCCGAGGAGGGTGCCGTCCGCGCCGTACAGCGCCGCCCCGATGGGGATGCCGCCCTCGGCGAGCCCGGCGCGTGCCTCCGCGACGGCGGTCGCGAGCCACACGCGTGCCTGTGCCTGATCGATGCGCTCCATGACTCCCACTCTCCTGTGGCCGCAACACCAGGGCAACGTGCGGAAAGAATCCCTCCTTGGCCTGGAGGGCGGCGCGTGACCTCGGAAATCCGCGAGGGCCCTTGGTGGTCTTGGCGGTCGTCCGCTGTTACCGCACGCCCAGCAGTTCGAGGCCCCCTCGCGACAACCGATGCTTGGGTCTCTGCGTCACATCGGCCGCACCGTCACGGGATAGAACAACCGACTCCCGGGCGAGCCACAACCAACGGTTGGGCACGTTTATGCTGGATCAATGGATACCGAGGCGGTGCGATCGTTCGTCCGCGCGGCCGAGCTCGGACAGCTGCAACACGCGGCCGACGAGCTCGGCGTAACGCAACAGGCCGTGTCGAAGCGGATCGCAACCCTCGAGCGTGAACTCGACGTCCGGTTGTTCACCCGCACGGCCCGAGGGGTCGAGCTGACGCTCGATGGCCAAGCTTTCCTCCCGCACGCCCGGAACATCGTCACGGGTGTCGATCGCGCCATCACCGCGATCAGACCGGGCTCGCGGGCCCTTCGGATCGACGTTCTCGGCCTGCGATCCGCGCAGGCCGTCGTCCTGCACGACTATTGGCGGTCGCATCCCGAAACCGACCTCGACGTGGTGACCCTCAGGGTCAACGACCCGCGCGTGGCGGTCACCGCTGTCCAAGCAGGCGATATCGACGCCTCGTTCCGCTCGGTCACCGACCCGGCCACACTGCCGCGCGACGTGCAAATGATTCACGCGTTCGACTCCCCGCTGGAACTCCTCGTCGGCCCGAGGCACCCGCTCGCCTCCGCACGAACACTGACACCGTCCCAGCTGCGCCGGCACCGGATCTGGGTGCCGGGTATCGCCCCGCGAAGCGAATGGGCAGAGTTCTACGATCAGCTAGCCACCGACTTCGACCTGCGCATTGACGCCGCGGGCCCGAACTTCGGCAACGAGGTACTCCTCGACATCCTCGCGGACTCCGCAGACGTGGCGACCCTCGTAGGCTCGCGCGACCGGTACATCTGGCCGACGAACCACGACCTGCGCCGCATCCCGATCGTGAATCCGTCGCTCGCATACCCACTCTCGCTCATCTTCCCCCGAGCGAATCCGCACCCAGGGCTCCGGGCAATCATCAACCACTTCCGAAGCCTGGCACCGCTCCCCGCGACGGCTTGGCGCCCATCCTGGGCAACGACACCACCCCGCAGCGACGGAAACATCGAACACACCTGACGCTGGTCGCTTAACGCCATGACCGGCAACACCTAGCCGGTGGACGGTGTGCCGTGCTCTGCCCGCAGGTGGCGGCGCAGCAGCACGTTGGCGTCGGTCTCCTCGGTGCCGTCGCGTCGGGCGCGGGCGTCGTCGCGCTGTACGGCGAGTTCCGTGCACGTCGGGCAGTCGGGCACGGGGGTGGGCGGTCGGTTCAGGTCCTCGCCGTGCCGTACGGTCGCGGCGGCCTGTCCGGAACGGGCGTTGGCGGCCTTGAGCGTGGCGGCGAGCCGCTCGTCCGCCGTGGCCGGGCGGAGCCGCCCCGGGTCGGCCTGCCACTCCCGCCCGCCGCCCACGGGTCGCAGCATCACGTAGGGCCCCGCCCGGTCCCGGTACTCGCCCACCTTGCACGCCACCGGGTCGTAGACGAGCGTGCCGGGCTCCGGATGCGTCGTTTCCGTCATGTGCGTCCGTCCTCGCTGGTTACTCTGGGTGTGATCAGAGTTGCCCAGCGCAATGGCCGGGTTCAATGCCGGACGCGTGACAGTGGCTCACTGTCACGAAGGGGGATGTCATGAGCCGACGCAATGCCGAGGGGGGATCGGCGGCCACCACGGCCGTCGTGTTCGGGGAGGTGCTGAAGCACTTCCGGGAGGCGGCCGGCCTTCCCCAGGAGAGCCTCGCCCGCCAGATCCCATGCGATCGCTCACAGGTGGCGAGGGTGGAGGCGGGTGCGCGGGTCCCGCAGGACGCGTTCGCGAAGAAGTGCGACGAACTACTGGGTACGGGTGGGGTGTTGCTGCGGTTGTGGGCGCGGATCGACTGGTATCCGGAGGTGCAGCATCCGGACTGGTTCGAGCGCAGGGCCGAGATGGATGCGAAGGCGGTGGCCCTGCGCGAGTACCAAGAGCAGGTCATCCCAGGTCTGTTGCAGACGCCGGACTACGCGCACGCGCTGTTCTCGCAGATCGCGAGCGGTGACGAGGTGGAGGAACGCGTCCGGGCCCGGCTGAGCCGTCAGCCGCGCTTCCTGGCCGACGACGGCCCGTTGTACGTCGCTGTCCTGGACGAGAGCTGTCTGCGCAACGCGGTGGGGAGTCCGGAGGTCATGCGTGAGCAGTGCGCGCACCTGCTGGGTGTCGGGCAGCGCCCCAACATCCGTATCCAGGTGGCCCCGGCGGGACTTTACGGGCTCATTCGCCCGAAGGTTGCGATGTCGTTGATCAAGCTGCCCGACGGGCGTGAGTGGGTGTACTCGGAGTCGCTGGGCCGTGGCCATTTCAACGGCGATCCGGCCGTCTTCACGCGCCACAGCCAGACCTATGATGTGCTCAGGGCGGACATCCTGTCAGCCGGCGAATCCGCCGCTCTGATCAGCGACGTGAGGGAGGGGTGCGAGCACGATGGACAGTCACGAACTCGTCGCGGCGACCTGGATCAAGAGCAGCTACAGCGGCAACGACGGCGGCAACTGCGTGGAAATCGCCCCCGCTTTCCCCGCCGTCGTCCCCGTCCGCGACAGTAAGAACCCGCACGGGCCGCTTCTTGTGGTCCAGCGGGCTGCCTGGGCGGCGTTCGTCGCGGGCGTGCGGTAGGCGGCGGAACGCGAAAAGGCCCGGGTGTGAGGTCCGGGCCCTTCATCGGGCAGTCCACAGCCGCACCGTGTTGTCGAAGCTGCCGGTGGCCAGTGTCTTGCCGTCGGGGCTGAATGCCACCGTTGTCACGTCGTCGGTGTGGCCGGTGAGGGTGGCGGTGACCGTACGTGTGGCCACGTCCCACAGGCGGGCCGTTTTGTCGGTGCTGCCGCTGGCCAGTGCCTTGCCGTCGGGGCTGAATGCCACCGTTGTCACGTCGTCGGTGTGGCCGGTGAGGGTGGCGGTCACGGCGCCTGTGGCCACGTTCCAGAGCCGTACGGTCTTGTCGGCGCTGCCGGTCGCGAGCGTCCTGCCGTCCGGGCTGAACGCCAGCGGCTTGAAGCCGCGCCAGGCCGGGGCGTCGAGGACGGCGGTGATGGTTCCCAGGGTCACGTCCCACAGCCGCACCGGGCTGTCGCCGAGGTCCGCGCTGCCGGTGGCCACCGTCTTGCCGTCCGGGCTGAACGCCACCGACTGGACGACGAGCATGCCCTGGGTCGTGAGGGTGGCGGCGACGGTGCGGGTGGCCACGTCCCACACCCGGGCCGCGCCGTCACGGCTGCCGGTGACCAGCTTCCTGCCGTCCGGGCTGAACGCCAGGCCCAAGACGGGCTGGGCGTGGGGGAGGGTGACGGCACTGGCGCGGTCGGCCACGTTCCACAGCTCCACGCCGTTGCCGGTGGCGGCGGCCAGTGTCCTGCCGTCCGGGCTGAACGCCACCGATTCCACGTCGCTGGTCTGATCGCTGAAGGTGGTGGCGGTGTGTTCGGCCGCGTCCCACAACCGCAGCGTGCTGCCGTTGACGCCGACGATGGTGCCGGGGGCGGAATAGAGGACGGAACCAGCGGCCAGCGTCCTGCCGTTCGGACTGAACGTCACGCTCACGACGTGCTGGTCCTCATGGCCGCTGAGGGTGGCTCGGTGGGAGCCGAGGGCAGGGGTGCCTTCGGAGGATCTGGACAGCAGCACTCCGGCCGTGGTGGCGGCGGCCGCCGTTCCGAGCGCGGCGAGCAGGACCGTGCGGCGCCGCACCCGGGCGGGCTTGGCCGGCTGCCGACCGGAGCGCGGCCGGGTCTCGGCGGCTGCCACCGCGGGGGGCGTGTTCATCTTCGCGGGTTCGTCTGCGGGTTTGACGGATTCCATCAGGGCACACCCGATCCTTGAGAACTGTCGCGGTATGAGCGCGAGCGGTACGAACGGTCGGTACGAACGGTCGGTGCGTACGGTCATGGTGCGTACGGTCATGGTCCGTACGAGAGTTGCGCTGTGCTCAAGCCGCCCGATCGACCCCGAAGGCGAGGGCGGTGACGGCGTCCGCGCAGCCCCAGGCCAGGGTGACTCCGGCGCCTCCGTGACCGTAGTTGTGGACCAACCGTTTCACCCGGCCGGGGGGCTGGGCGTCGGCCTCCAGGCGGACGCCGCTGCTGCGATGAGGCCGCAGGCCCACCCGGTGGCCGACGACCGGGGCGCCCGCCAGTTCCGGCAGCAGCTCGGTGCAGCGGCGCAGGATCGCGGCCGCGGTGGCGGGACACGGCGTGGTGTCCCACTCGCCGATCTCGAAGGTGCCCCCGAGGACGATGTCCGTGCTGCGGGGATGGACGTAGGTGGAGCCGTCGGCGTTGTCCTCGTCCCGTACGGACGTGAGCAGCCCCGGGTTGGCGACGAGGACCAACTGGCCGCGCACCGGCTGCACTTCGGCATCCGCGCACAGCGAACGGGCGCCCAGGCCGGAGGCGTTCACCACCACGGGAGCCCATACGCCCGCCTGCTCCAGGGAGTCGATACGGCGCCGGATCAGCGTGCCGCCCGCTTCGGTGAAACGTCGCTGCAGCCACGGGAGGTAGCGGGACATCTCCACGGACGGAACGGTGAACGCCCAGCCCGAGGTGAAAGGGGCCCGCACCTCCTCCGTCCGCAGTACGCGCAGGTCGGGAAGGGCCGCCGCCCACCAGGGAACGTCGGGCGTCTCGCCGCGCAGCAGCATCCGGGTGGGGCGCATGACCACGCCGGGCACACCGTCCGCGGCCTGGCGGACGAGTTCGTCGAAGGTGCGGGTGGCCCAGTCCAGTACGCGTGGTGCGAACGGTGTGCGGGTCGGGTACCAGACGGCCGCCGCCACCGATGACGTGGTCTCGCCCGGCGGCTCGGCCGTGACCACGGCGACGCGGGATCCCGCCTCCTGCAGTCGCAGTGCGCTGGTGAGCCCGATGACTCCGGCGCCGACGATGACCGTGTCGAACATGTCGCCCATGCCTCCCCTTTGTGCTTGCTGCGTGTGCATCGCACCCGCAGGGGTTTCCACTGTCAGCGGGGAGTTGTTGAACTGTCCAAGACCAGTCATGTTCCTTGCGATAAGGGACGCTTATAGTCCGTGGATGGACTTGCGGCGGATGCGGTACTTCGTGGTGCTGGCCGAGGAGTTGAACTTCACCCGGGCCGCGCACCGGCTGCACATTGCCCAGCCCGCCCTGAGTCAGCAGATCAAGGCGCTCGAGCGGGACATCGGCGCCCCGCTGATCGAACGGAACAACCGGGGCTGCACGTTGACCGCCGTCGGCGACGTGGTGGCCCGCGAAGCCGGCGAACTGCTGGCCCACGCGGCCGCGTCGCAGGAGCGGATTCGTGCGGCGGTCGCCGGACGGCAGGGAGAACTGCGCCTGGCCCTCACCCGTTCCGCGCGCGGCGGCCCCGTCGACGCCCTCATCGCCGAGTTCCGCAGGCACAACCCGGGCGTGGATCTCGCCGTACAGACGGGGTGGACGGCCCACAATGTCACCGAACTGCTCGCCGGACGCCTGGACGCCGCCTTCGTCCGGCCCCCGCTGGACACGGCGGGCATGGAGTGCCGCCACATCGCCCGCGAGGAACTCCTGCTGGCCGTCCCCGCGGATCATCCGCTCGCCCGCGAACGCAGGATCACCCGACGGCGCATCGCCACCGAACCCGTGATCCTGTGGCCTCGCGAGAACGGCCCGGGAATGCGCGACCGGATCGTCCAGCAACTGTGGCCCGACGGCGGACCGAGCATCGTGCGGGAAGAACCCGACGACGAGCAACTCCTCCTCAGCGTCGCCTCCGGCGCGGGCATAGCCCCGGTGCCCGAGGGCCGGGCCCGCGCGCTGCGCATGCCCGGCGTGCGCCTCAAACACATGACCGCACCCAAGCCGACCGTGGACCTCGCCCTGGCCTACCAGCCGACCCGCGTCACTCCGCCGCTCCAACGCCTCCTGACCCTCATCGCCCCCTGGCCGCCCCCGCCGGCCCCCTGAGCCCTGCACAGCACAGACAGCAATGGGCAGATGTGTCCCACAGGTCGGCAGCGTGGACCGCGATACGACAGTGGTGTCACGGCCTGCCTGTGGAACACATCTGCCAAACGTCGTCAGTGCTGCAGTGCCGGGGGTGCGGTCGGGTGCTTCGACGTGCCCGTCGGCAAGCGGCTCTCAGTCACCATCTCGCCGTGCTGCACGGCGCCGGGCTCGTCGAGCAGCGCGACGAGGGGCCCAAGCGCGTCAACCGGCTACGTCGCGAGGAGTTCGACGCCCGCTTCCCCGGCCTCCTCGCGCTCGTCCTGCGCGAGGAACCGCCGGACAGGCCCTGACCAGCGCCTGCGCCGGAGTGCCGCGTACAGCGCCGCCGGCGAACGCGGCCGTCGGGGTCGCTCCCTCGGAGGCCGCGATCGTCGCCGACGCCGCGCCGATGAGGGCGACGACCGCGGCGATGACTCTGTCGCCGTACTCGGGGGCGATCGGTGCGGTGGTGTCGGCGGGAGCGGTCGTCATGCACCGTAAGTGTCCGGGGGACCGCCGCACCCGGCCAGAGGCGCATTGTCCGTTTCGGGAGGCACACGGACGTACACCTTGTAGGGGCGGCGCACCCGCCCCGAAGCGGTATCGAAGGCGCCGATGGGCCCATCGGCAGGACGCCCCACTGGCTCGTGGACCACGCCCGGCCCCCGCTCCTACCTTCGGGCCATGACCTCGATGACTCCCACTTCCAAAACCCTCAAAGGCGCCTCCGCGAACCTCGAGCGCAAGGGCACCGCCCAGCTCACCGCCGCCATGATCCTCTCCGGCACGCTCGGCGTCTTCGTCGTCGAGTCCGGAGCGTCCCCCTTCAACGTCGTCTTCTTCCGCGTCCTGTTCGGCGCCCTGGCGCTCGGCTCGTACGTCGCCGCCCGCGGCTGGTTCCGCGGCCACGGCTTCACCCCGCGCACGCTCGGACTCGCCGCACTGGGCGGGGTGTTCATCGTCTTCAACTGGGTGTTCCTCTTCCAGTCGTACGAGAACACGTCGATCTCCGTGGCGACCGTCGTCTACCACACACAGCCGTTCTACGTGGTCCTGCTCGGCGCCCTCCTCTTCCGCGAGCGCCTGACGGCCGGGAAGGTGGGCTGGATCGCGCTGGCCTTCGCGGGCCTGATCCTGGTCTCCGGCATCCGCCCCAGCGACTTCACCGGCGGCGACAGCACCTACCTCCTCGGCATCGGCCAGGCCCTGCTCGCCGCGCTCCTCTACGGCCTGTCCACCCTGGTCACCAAGCGCATCACCGGCGTCCGCCCGCACCTCATCGCCCTGGTCCAGGTCCTCGTCGGCATCCCCCTGCTGCTCCCCTTCGCCGACTTCGGCGCGATGCGCGGGACGGGCGCGGCGGGGTGGGGCTGGCTGGCCGGGCTGGGGCTCATCCACACGGGCCTGATGTACGTCCTCATGTACTCGGCGTACGCCAAGCTCCCGACCGCCAAGATCGCCGTCCTCGCCTTCACCTACCCGGCGGTCGCGATGGTCATGGACTGGGCGGTGTACGGGCACCACATCGGCCTCGTCCAGGCGCTCGGTGTCCCGCTGATCGTGACGGCGAGCCTGAAGGTCACGCTGGCGAAGTCTGCTCCCGCACCAGCCGCCGCGCCTGCTCCACGAACAGCCGCACATGCGCCGGAAGCCGCTTCCCGGCCCGCCACGCCAACTGGGTCCGAAGTGTGAACGGCGGCTCCCAGGCCAGCCGTACGAGACTCCCGTCCGCCACCTCCGCGGCGACCGTCACCTCGGGCAGCAGCGCGATCCCGAGACCGGCCGCCGCGGCGCGTTTGGTCGCCTCGATGGTGCCGAACTCCGTGAAGGAAACCGGCTGCGGGGCAAGGGAGTTGACCTCCCGCTCGAACAAGTCCCGGTAGGCGCAGCCGGGTTCGGTCGCGAGCAGCGACTCCCGTACGAGATCGGCCGTGACCGCCGCCTTGCCCGCCAGCGGATGGCCCGGCGCCGCGACCAGCGCCAGCGGCTCCACCGCCAGCACGTCGACCTCCAGACCCGGGTGCTCGGTCTCTTCCTCCATCAGGAAGCCGACGTCGTACGTCCCCTGCCGCAGCGCCTGACGGGTCTCGTCGCCGATGGTCGTACGCAGCGACAGCCGCACCCCGGGGTAGCGGTGGTGGAACAGCTCCAGCAGCGGCAGCAGGCGGTACGAGGTCAGCGACTCCATCGTGCCGACGGTCAGCGTGCCGCTCGGCTCCTGCGCGCCGACGACGGCCGCCCGCGCCTCCTCGCTCAGCTCGATGATCTGCCGGGCGTAGGGGAGCAGCCGCTCGCCCGCCTCCGTCAGCCGGATGCGGCTGCCGAGCCGGTCGAAGAGCTCCGTGCCGAGCGAGGATTCCAGGGCGCGGATCTGGCTGGTCACACTGGACTGGGCGTACTTCAGCTCGGTCGCGGCCTGCGTGAAGCTCAGCACGGTCGCGACCTTCTCGAAGGTCACGAGGAGTCTCAGCTCCATGTCGGGACCCTCACGCCTCGTCGTCGGACGTGCTGTCCCGCTCCCGCCGCTTCAGCTCCTCCTCACGGCGTCGCAGGTCGGCCTCCCAGTCCTTCAGAAGCGCCTCGTCCTTGCGGTTCTCGGCCTTGAGCGAGTTGAGGAACTCGGGGTTGTCGTCGGGAGCGACGTACTGCGTGCGCTGGTTGCGGTGCCACTCGGACGGCGTGGAACCGCCCGCCGGCCCTTTGCGCCCCTTGCCCGCGACGAGCCAGGCGATCGGCCCGACCAGCACCTCGCCGAAGAGCAGAATAATGATCACCCACACCACCTTCGGCAGGCCCCGGACCTCTTCCTCGGGCGTGTTCAGGCAGTCGATGAAGGCGTAGATCCACAGTGCCAGGACCAGCAGGAACGGCAGATACCTGAGCATGGCCGAACGATCCCCCAGTGAGCGACGGCGGGGCGGCGTAAGACCCCGGTGACGCGGCCAGGTTAGCGGCGTCGGGCTCCGCCGTTGCATCCCGGGGGCTCTGTCCCCTGGGCCCCTTGCAGGGGCTCCGCCCCAGGCACCTCCCCAGGCCCCGCCGGTGGTAGGGGCGGCGGGGACGAAACACCTCCCACCCGCCGACGGTGGGGCGCGCGCAGTCGCCGCGTGAGCCTCGGCGATACTGGGACGCATGGCTTACGACGATCTTCGCTCCCTGCTCCGGGCACTGGAGCGCGAGGGTGACCTCAAGCGCATCAAGGCCGAGGTCGACCCGTATCTGGAGGTCGGGGAGATCGTCGACCGGGTGCAGAAGGCGGGTGGACCCGCGCTGCTCTTCGAGAACGTGCGCGGTTCGGCGATGCCGCTCGCCATGAACGTGTTCGGGACCGACCGGCGGCTGTTGAAGGCCCTGGGGCTGAAGTCGTACGGCGAGATCAGCGAGAAGATCGGCGGGCTGCTCAAGCCCGAGCTGCCGCACGGGTTCGTCGGTGTCCGCGAGGCTTTCGGGAAGCTCGGCGCGATGACCCACGTACCGCCGAGGAAGGTCAAGGAGGCGCCGGTCCAGGAGGTGGTCTTGCGGGGTGACGACGTCGACCTCGACGCCCTCCCCGCGCTCTTCACCTGGCCTCAGGACGGCGGCTCCTTCTTCAACCTCGGGCTGACTCACACCAAGGACCCCGAGTCCGGCATCCGCAACCTCGGGCTCTACCGCCTCCAGCGCCACGACAAGCGCACCATCGGCATGCACTGGCAGATCCACAAGGACAGCCGCAACCACTACCAGGTCGCGGCGCGGCGGGGCGAGCGGCTGCCGGTCGCGATCGCCTTCGGGTGCCCGCCCGCCGTGACGTACGCCTCGACGGCCCCGCTGCCCGGTGACATCGACGAGTACCTGTTCGCCGGGTTCATCCAGGGCAAGCGGATCGAGATGGTGGACTGCAAGACGGTGCCGTTGCAGGTGCCCGCGAACGCCGAGGTCGTACTCGAAGGCTGGCTGGAGCCGGGCGAGATGCTGCCCGAGGGGCCGTTCGGTGATCACACCGGGTTCTACACGCCGCAGGAGCCGTTCCCCGCGCTGACGATCGACTGCGTCACGATGCGGAAGCGGCCGCTGCTTCAGTCGATCGTCGTAGGCCGTCCCCCGACGGAGGACGGACCGCTGGGCCGGGCGACGGAGCGGTTCTTCCTCCCCCTCCTGAAGATCATCGTGCCGGACATCGTGGACTACCACCTCCCCGAAGCGGGCGGCTTCCACAACTGTGCGATCGTGGCGATCGACAAGAAGTACCCCAAGCACGCCCAAAAGGTGATGCACGCTGTCTGGGGCGCGCACATGATGTCGCTGACGAAGCTCATCGTGGTCGTCGACTCGGACTGCGACGTCCACGATCTGCACGAGGTCGCGTGGCGGGCGCTCGGCAACACGGACTACGCCCGCGATCTCACCGTCGTCGAAGGGCCGGTCGATCACCTCGACCACGCCTCCTACCAGCAGTTCTGGGGCGGCAAGGCGGGCATCGACGCGACGCGGAAGTGGCCCGAGGAGGGGTACACGCGGGACGGGGGGTGGCCGGAGATGGTGCTGTCCGACCCGGAGACGGCGGCGACGGTCGACCGCCGCTGGAAGGAGTACGGACTCTAGTGAGCAGCGCATCAGCCGCGATCCCGCAGCCGGGGCGCACCAAGGCGTTCCTCCGCCTCGTCATGATCGAGCACTCGGTGTTCGCGCTGCCCTTCGCCTACATCGCCGCGCTGACCGCGATGTTCCAGATGGACGAGAACATCCACTGGGGCCGGCTGCTGCTCGTCACGATCGCGATGGTCGGGCTGCGCACCTTCGCGATGGCGGCGAACCGGATCATCGACCGTGAGATCGATGCCCGCAACCCCCGTACCGCCCACCGTGAGTTGGTCACGGGCGCGATGACGGTGAAGCACGCCTGGACGGGCGCGCTGGTGGCCCTGGTCTTCTTCCTCGGCGCGGCCGCCCTCCTGAACCCCCTGTGCCTCGCCCTGGCGCCCATCGCGGTGATCCCGATGGTGGTGTACCCGTACGGCAAGCGGTTCACGAACTTTCCGCAGGCCATCCTGGGTCTCGCCCAGGCCATGGGCCCGGTCGGCGGCTGGCTGGCCATCACCGGCGAGTGGTCCTGGGACGCGGTGATCCTGGGGCTCGCCGTCGGGATCTGGATCGGCGGCTTCGATCTCATCTATGCCTGCCAGGACGTCGAGACGGACCGCGAGGTCGGCGTGATGTCGGTACCGGCGCGCTTCGGGATCCCGGCCGCGATCCGGGGCGCCCGCGTCTGCCACGCCATCACCACGGCGCTCCTCGTCTGGTACGCCCTCGCCACCGACGCGGGTGCGTTCTTCTGGTTCGGCCTGGTCATCGTCGCGGGCGCCTTCCTCTACGAGCACTCCATCGTCAAGCCGCACGACCTGTCCCGCCTGAACCGGGCGTTCTTCTCGACGAACGGTTTCATCGGGATCAGCCTGTTCGTGTGCGCGCTGCTCGATCTGCTGGTGCGGGGTCTGACCGTCTGATTGACATCCTCCCCCTCTTAAAAGAGGGGGATTCCAACCGGTTTGGGTTGAGGTTCACGGACGTTCTTCGACCGCGTGGGCGGTGTCGTCCCTCCGGCACCGGCTGTTCGCCGGGGGCGGGGGATCCCGCCCTGTCCTGCCGCGACGTTGGATGCTGCATTGGTGTCCGCGTTACAGGTGAAGCCGCAGGACACGCACTCGAAGTCGGCTTGGCTCTTGCGCGACTTCTTGTCGGTTCACCCGCAGGCACTGCACCGCAGAGACGTGTACGGGGCTGGCACATCCTCGACCCGACCAGGGGCTTTGTGCCCAGTGCGCTGCCGGAGCAGGCCCCAGCCCTGGGCGAGGATGCCCCGGTTCAGCCCCGTCTTCTGCGCCACGTTCCTGCCGGGCTGCTCCACGGTGCCCCTCGCGGAGCGGGTCATGTTCCTGATGTCCAGCTTCTCGAACCGGATCAGGTCGTAGGTGCGGGCGAGCAGGGTGCTGGTCTTCTCGCACCAGTCCTTGCGGCGGTTCGCCTCCCGCGCCTTGAGGCGGGCGACGGCCGCGTAGGCGGCGGTCTTCCGCTCGCTGCCGCTGGGTGCGCGGGCGGCGCGCCGCTGGTGCTTGCGGATCTGGGCGCGCTCCCGAGCGGTGAGCTGCGGGCAGTTCAGTTTCCGCCCGTCGGAGAGGGCGGCGGTGATGGTGACGCCGCGGTCGATGCCGATGACCTCACCGGTGCCGGGCGCGGGCACCGGCTCAGGGATGACGGCGAACGCGGCATGCCACTGCCCGTTACGGAAGGTGACCCTGAACGTCTTCGCGCTGGGGAGCTTCGCTCCCTTTCCCTGGGCACTGAGGCGGAAGCGGACCCAGCCGCAGCCGGGCACCTTGACCTGCGCCCACCGCCGGTTCAGCTTCCGCACGACCACCGAGCGGCCCATGACCTGCCTGCCGGTCTTCGGGTTCAGCTTCGCCGTGCCGTCGTCGTCGTACTCGGGGGCGCGGTCGGTGCCGATGACGCGGAAGCCCTCGTGCTTGAACCTTTTGCGCCAGGTCGGCTCGCCGAACCCGGAGGTGAAGCGGGCGTTCTTGGCCTTCGCGAAGTCCTTCAGCGCCTGTTGCTGCACGTCGGCGTTCCCGGCCGCCAGCCACTCGTTGTCGCGCCGGGCCTCGGTGAGCTGACGGCACTGCTCGGCGAAGGAGGGCGCGGACCTGCGGCCCGGCTTCCAGTGCGCATGCTGTTCCACGGCGAGGTTCCACATGTACCTCGCGTGCGCGCAGTGCAGCAGCATCTGCCGCTCCTGCTCGCTCGTCGGGTACATCCGAAACCGTGCCATGCCGTGAACGTAGACCACACATTCCCCGCCCGCGCACACCATCGATCACCATCACCCGTGCGAGTGAACACCCCACCCACCGCCGACCATCAACCACCGGCCCCGGACCCTCGACTCCCCGTCACCACCACCCGTCCGCGGCCACCCTCCACATCCCGGACGACGCCGGATCGCCCTGACGGCGATCCGGCTACCCCTGCCCCGCTCCGCGGGAGCGGGCATTCACCCCGGCCCTGAAGGACCGGGCACCCTGCCCGAAAGCCAGGTGGACCCGAAGGCGTCCGGCCGGTCCTGAGCGTCGTCCGACTCGCCGGTAGCATCAGGGTGTGAACGCAGGAGAAACACAGCGCACGCCTTGGATCGTGGGGGTGTCGGGCGCCTCCGGTACGCCGTACGCGGCCGCTGTGCTGCGTGCCCTTCTGACAGCGGGGGAGAGCGTCGACCTGGTCGTCAGCAGGGCCTCCCGGCTCACTCTGCTCGACGAGACCGGCCTCCCCTTCCGCGACGCCCACTGGCGGGACGACCTGCGGGAATGGCTCGCGCGGGGCGCCGACGGAAAGCCCGGCGTCTTTGACGTACCCCTTGACGACGTACGGCACTGGAGCGCTGGCGACCTGGCGGCGGGGCCGTCCTCGGGCTCGTACCCCGCGAAGGGCATGCTCATCGTGCCCGCCTCGACGGCCTGTGTGGCCGGAGTCGCCCTTGGGCTCTCGAAGGACCTGTTGCAGCGCGCCGCGAGTGTGACGCTCAAGGAGGGGCGCAAGCTGGTCGTCGCCGTGCGGGAGACCCCGCTGAACGGGCAGACGCTGCGGCATCTGGTCTCCCTGGACGACGCGGGAGCGACCGTGCTGCCCGCCTCGCCGGCGTTCTACGCGGGGGCCACGCACATTCAGGACCTGGTGGACTTCGTGGCCGGGCGGGTGCTGGACGCGGCGGGCGTCGGGCACCGGCTGTACCGCCGGTGGGAGGGCGAACTCGGCGGCGGCTCCCGTACGACCTGAGCAGCACCGTACGACCTGAGCAGCACGTACGACCTGAGCAGCACCGGGCAACATCGCACCACCCACGACTCACACATACTTCAGCGGAAGGCTAGCGATCGCATGGACGCGGTGGACAGGCAGCTCATCCAGGCCCTGAGAGAGAACGGCCGGGCCTCCTACGCGGAGCTGGGGCGCCTAGTCGGTCTGTCGGGGCCCAGCGTCACCGACCGCATCAACCGGCTGGAGGCGGCCGGTGTCATCACCGGCTACCGCGCCACCGTCGACTCCGCCTCGCTCGGCCTCGGCGTCACGGCCCTCATCGGCATCTCGCTCTCCGACGCCGCCGACCACGAGGACGTGGCCCACCGGCTGCGGGACCTCAGCGAGATCGAGGACTGCTGGTTCATCGCGGGCGACGACTCGTTCATGCTCAAGGTGCGGGCGAGCGATGTGGACGGTCTGGAGAAGACCATCCGACGGCTGTCCGGAACGAAGGGCGTCTCCCGGACCCGTACGACGATCGTGCTCTCCACGAAGTGGGAGAACCGGGTGGGTGAGCTGCCTGAGGAGCACTAGGCGCGGAGCGCCGTATGGGGGCACCGCCCGCCCGAAGGGTGGGGGAGTACGGTTGGGACGGTTCGTCACGAGGAGAGGTAAAGGCATGGATGTCGGGCTCAAGCGCGAGCTGGAGGACAAGGTCCGGGCCGGTGAGCGGCTGACCCGCGAGGACGGCATCGCACTCTACGAGTCGGACGACCTGGCCTGGCTCGGCGGTCTCGCCCACGAGGTGCGGACGAGGAAGAACGGCGACGTCGTCCACTTCAACGTCAACCGCCACCTCAACATGACGAACGTGTGCACCGCGTCCTGCGCGTACTGCTCGTTCCAGCGCAAGCCGGGCGAGAAGGACGCGTACACGATGCGCATCGAGGAGGCCGTCCGCCTCGCCAAGGCGATGGAGAACGACAACCTCACCGAGCTGCACATCGTCAACGGCCTGCACCCGAACCTGCCGTGGCGGTACTACCCGCGGTCGCTCAGCGAGTTGAAGAAGGCGCTGCCGAACGTCTCGCTGAAGGCGTTCACGGCGACGGAGATCCACCACTTCGAGACGATCTCCGGCATGTCGGCCTCCGACATCCTGGACGAGCTGATCGAGGCCGGTCTGGAGTCCCTCACCGGCGGCGGCGCGGAGATCTTCGACTGGGAGGTCCGACAGCACATCGTCGACCACCGGACGCATTGGGAGGACTGGTCGCGCATCCACCGGCTCGCGCACGAGAAGGGGCTCAAGACCCCGTGCACGATGCTGTACGGGCACATCGAGGAGCCCCGGCACCGGGTCGACCACGTCCTGCGTCTGCGTGAGCTGCAGGACGAGACGAACGGCTTCCAGGTCTTCATCCCGCTGCGCTACCAGCACGACTTCGTGGACATGAAGGACGGCAAGGTCCGCAACCGCCTTCAGGCACGCACCCAGATGGCGACCGGCGCCGAGGCCCTGAAGACCTTCGCGGTGTCCAGGCTGTTGTTCGACAACGTCCCGCACGTCAAGGTGTTCTGGGTCATGCACGGCGTCCAGACCGCGCAACTCGCCCTCCAGCACGGCGCCGACGACATGGACGGCTCGGTCGTCGAGTACAAGATCACGCACGACGCCGACAACTACGGCACGCCGAACAAGCTGACCCGCGAGGACCTGCTCGACCTGATCCGCGACGCGGGCTTCCGGCCGGTGGAGCGGAACACGCGGTACGAGATCATCCGCGAGTACGACGGTCCGGACCCGGCGCGCAGGGAGTCCCCGCAGCCGATGCGCGTCTGACGCCCTGACCCCGGCGTCCCACCCTCGGCGTTCTACCCTCGGTGCTTGTGCCACTGACTTTCACCGTCTTCACGCGGGACACGAAGCCGACCCACCCCCTGCCCGACCAGTTGCTCACCCTCTGGACGGATGTCACCGACGCGGGAGGTGCGGTCGGCTTCGTGCCGCCGGTGACGCCCGCCGACATACGGCCCCGGGTCGAGGACCACCTCACCGCGATAGCCGACGGCCGCACCCGCCTCGTGGCCGCCTTCACCGCCGACGGCCGGCTCGCAGCCACCGCGTTCCTCGCCTTCAACGACCACCCCCTGATGCGTCACTGGGCCTGGCTCTACACCGTCATGGTCGACCCCGCCCTCCAGGGCCGCGGCTACGGCGCAGCCCTGCTCCGCGCGGCCGAGGACGAGGCCCGCTCGCTGGGCCTGGAGGCGCTCCGGCTCACCTGCCGGGGCGGCATGGGCCTGGAGCGCTTCTACGCCGCCGCCGGTTACAAGGAGGTGGGCCGTGTCCCCGACGCCATCCGGGTCGCCCCCGGTGACGACCGCGAGGACATCATGCTGTTGCTGCCCCTCCCGCAGGGTGACCGACGCGTGGGTGACTGAGGCCCGCCTGCAAGATCGTGCCGTCGTCGTGCTTCACTGGACGGTGGATTTTGGGAATGTTCCGGCGGTTCGAAACGGAAGAGTGGATTGAGATGCTCCGCTACACACTGATGCGCCTGGGTATCCTCGTGGGCTGCTTCGTGGTCGTCTGGGGCCTCGTCTACTCGGGTATCGCCCCGCGCGGCCTGGGATCGTCCAACGGCATGTGGATCGTGCTGCTCTCGCTCGTGCTCTCCGCACCGATCAGCTACGTGGTCCTGCGCAAGGAGCGTGACCGCGCGTCGGTCCAGATCGTGGAGCGGGTGGACCGGGCGAAGGCGAACCTGAACGCGAACCGCAACCAGGAGGACGACGCGGTCGACGAAGCGGCGCGGGCGCAGGGTCAGGCCTCTTAGGCCCTGTCGGCCGAGGGCCTGTCCGGCGGACCATGCCGCAGACGCGGGGCCTGGCCCGGTCGGACGAAAACACGGCAACCGGGGCCGTCGAAATCAGGCCCCGGGGCCGCGGGCCTAGGCTGTGGCGTATGGGTGCATTGAATCCTCCCCCAGCTGAAGCAGGGGGATTCCTGGCTCACGCTGCCTGCGGGTCAGCGACCCGACAGGTCTTCCACGATCAACACCAGCCGGGTTGAAACCAGCCCGGTTTGACAGGGCAAAGCTTGGAGGTGCATGTGCTGTCTTGGCTCTCGATCAGCACGGTGTACGCGCTTGGTTCTCGCAACGCACGGCGCGCAGCCTACCCGATCAGGTGGACGGTGTTTCGCCCTGGGGGCGAAATCCCGTTTCCTGCCCTGCTCCGCAGGAGTCCGATTCCTCCCCGGCCTGAAGGCCGAGGCATCCTCGGAAGAACCCGGTGAAGAGCAAGCGGATGCCACGTGCGGTACGTGAACAGCAGATGCTGGACGCGGCCGTGCGCACCTTCGGTCAACGGGGTTACCGCGCCGCTTCCATGGATGAGATCGCCGATTTCGCGGGCGTGTCGAAGCCGCTGGTGTACTTGTACCTGAACTCCAAGGAAGACCTCTTCACCGCCTGCATCCGCCGCGAGGCGACCGCACTCACCGCCGCCGTCCGCGCGGGCGTGCACCCCGGCCTGCCCGCCGACCGCCAACTCTGGGAAGGGCTGCGGGCGTTCTTCACGCACACCGCGGAGAACCCCGACGGCTGGGCGGTCCTGCACCTCCAGGCCCGTACGCACGGTGAACCCTTCGCCGCCGAGGTCGCCGCGATGCGCGAGGAACTCGTCGCCTTCGTCACGGAGTTGATCGTGGTCGCCGCCCGCGAGGCACACCGTGACCCGAATCTCCCGGAGCGCGAGGTGGCCGGGCTGGCCGAGGCCCTGGTCGGCGCCGCCGAGTCCCTCGCCGCCTGGGCGAACGCCGCCCCCGGCGTCTCGGCCAGGCAGGCGGCGGCGACCTTGATGAACTTCGCGTGGGCGGGCCTCGGCAACCTCATGGAGGACCGGCCCTGGTCGGCTCCGCAGGAAGCAGGGGGTGGATCTCTCCGGTGAGGTGGAGAAGGGGGCGTTCGCCCGGACCCGCGCCCGGTCCGCGGAGTGCGAAGGCGGGGCCGTCGGCGGCGTAGGCGACGGTGCCCGGGAGGAGCACGGGGGCCCTGAAGTCGGCGTGGACGCGCACCGCGGACTGCGGGCCGTGTTCGGCGAGGCAACGGGCGACGGTCCACATGCCGTGGGCGATGGCGCGCCGGAAGCCGAACAGGCGGGCGGCGAGCGGGTGCAGGTGGATGGGGTTGCGGTCGCCGGAGACGGCGCCGTACCGCCGCCCGACATCGCCGCCGAGACGCCATTCCGCGCGGACGGGAAGGGGTTTGCTCTCATCGGGGGCCCGCTCGGGCGTGCGCACCCCGGTGGTTGTCCGGTGCCGGGCGAGATACGTACTCCTCGACTCCCACACCAGCACGCCGTCGACTCGTGCCTCGGTCACCACGGCGGCCTCGGTACCGCGTCGGTGCGGCGCCAATCCCTCGACCCGCACGCCGAGTTCGTACGCGCCGGTGGCGGCCAGCTCCTGCCGCTGCCTGATCTCGATCGAGGTGTGGACGAGCCCCAGCAGCGGCAGCGGGAACGAGCGGCTCGCCATGATCCGCATGGCGAGCGGAAACCCGAGAACATGCGGGTACGTGACCGGCAGGGCGTCCACCCCCGTGGCGAACCCGCAGACCCGCTCGTACCTGGCGAGCCGGGCGACATCGATGCGGACGCCGCGCAGGACGAGGCGGCTCGGGTGGACTTCGGCGCCGGAGCGCGGGCGCTTGAACGGGGAGAGCAGGGCGCCTTGCGCCAGGAGGGGGGTCAGGGCGGGGGAAGAGCGGTCGGCCATGGTCCAACTCCCAGCTCGGACATGTATGTACTCCAGAGTAAGGTTACCCAGGGTAAGGGCATGTTAGGCAGGGTGTTCAGCCCGTCCGGCGCTCGAGGCCGAACCTTTGCCGGCGCGTCGGGTAACTCGCACCCCGCCCGCCCCGGACACCCACAAACCCCACACCCCGGCGCCGTACGATCCCGAGTCACCCCTGCCACGAATGCCTCACATGCTCTCGCATGAACCCCCCACCCCCCAGGCCCGTATGAGGCTTTAGCACCTCACGTCACCCTGGCCCCGGCAGACAAGGAGCCGCCCCATGTCCAGCCCGTCCAGCCCGTACTCCTCCGCACCCACCCTCGTGGAGCCCGAGATCAGGCGGCTGGACGGAGTCGTGCGCGAGGTGGCCGTGCCACCGCTCGTGGGCGAGGTGACCCATGGCTCCCTCGCGGACATCCCGTTCGACAACGCGATCACGGCACCCGGGGAGGCGGTCCTCAGCCGCAAGGGCCCCGACGGCGCATGGCAGGACGTGACCGCGTCCGAGTTCGCCGCACAGGTGCTGGCGGTCGCCAAGGGGCTGATCGCCGAGGGCCTGGTCCCCGGGGACCGGCTCGCGATCATGGCGCGGACGACGTACGAGTGGACGCTGCTGGACTTCGCGGCCTGGGCGGCGGGCCTGGTCACCGTCCCCATCTACCCCACGTCCTCCCTCTTCCAGGTCCGCTGGATCCTCCAGGACTCGGGGGCGGTCGCCCTCGCCACCGAGACCGTCGCGCAGGCCGCCGCGATCGGCCCGGAACGCGACCGGATCCCCGACCTGCGGCACATGTGGGTCTTCGAGAAGGGGCATGTGGAGCGGCTGGCCGAGCTGGGCCAGGACATCCCCGACCAGGAAGTCGCCGTACGCCGTGGGGTGTTGGGTCCCGCCACGCTCGCCACCCTCATCTACACCTCGGGCACGACCGGCCGCCCCAAGGGCTGTGTGCTCACCCACGGCAACTTCTTCGCCGAGATCGACAACGCGATCGACCTGCTCTACCCCATTTTCAAGGCGAAGACGTCGGACCCCGCGTCCATGCTCCTCTTCCTTCCCCTCTCGCACGTCTTCGGGCGGATGGTCGCGATCGCCTGTCTGCGGGCGCGGGTGCGGCTGGGGCATGCGCCGAGCCTGCGAACCGATGACCTGCTGGCGGACCTGGCGAGCTTCAGACCGACCGTCCTGCTGGCCATCCCGTACGTCCTGGAGAAGGTCTACAACACCGGCCGGGCAACGGCCGAGAAGATGGGCCGCGGCTCGTCCTTCGACCGGGCGGCGGGCATCGCCGGCCGTTTCGGGGAAGCGGTCGAGGCCCGGCAGCACGGCACGGGCCCGGGCCCCTCGCGCTCCCAGCGGGCGGCCCGCGCCCTGTACGACCCGCTCGTCTACCGCCGTATCCGCAACGCCCTGGGCGGCAAGGTCCGTTACGCGATCTGCGGCGGCTCCCCGCTCGGCCGCCGCCTCGCCGCGTTCTACGCGGGCGCCGGCATCGAGGTCTACGAGGGATACGGCCTGACGGAGGTGACGGGGGCCGCGACGGTCACGCCGCCGCTCAAACCCCGGCTGGGGACGGTGGGCTGGCCGTTGCCGGGCACCCGGGTGCGGATAGCCGGGGACGGCGAGGTACTGCTGAGCGGCGGGCAGGTGTTCCGCGGGTACTGGGATCCGCAGGCGGGCGGTGTGGTCGACGCGGCCCCGGACGGCTGGTTCGCGACCGGTGACATCGGCGAGCTGGACGACGGCGGCTATCTGACCATCACCGGCCGCAAGAAGGAGATCCTGATCACCGCGGGCGGCAAGAGCGTGGCCCCCGCGCCCCTGGAGAACTGGCTCCGCTCACACCCGCTGATCGCGCAGGCCATCGTCCTGGGCGACCGCCGCCCCTACGTCACCGCTCTCATCACCCTCGACCTCAACGGCATCACCCACTGGCGTCAGATGATCGGCAAGCACCCCGTACCACCCGAACTCCTCGTCGACGACCCGGAGTTGCGGGACATCATCCAGCGCGCCGTCGACGAGGCCAACAAACTCGTCTCCCGGCCCGAGTCCATTCGCCGCTTCGCCGTCCTCCCGGTGGACTTCACGGAGGAGGCGGGCCATGTGACCCCCACCATGAAGCTCAAGAGGGAGGCGGTCGAACGGGACTTCAGCAAGGAGATCGAGGAGTTGTACGTGCGCTAGGGTCGCGGCACTAGCTGCTCTCCGCTCCCTCCGCGACGGTCAGCGGCTTGGCGAAGCAGAGGCTCAGCTCGTCGAAGCGGTAGTGGCCGAACTTGGCGCAGGGCTCGTAGCCGCTGGATATGTAGAGGGCGACCGCCTCCGGCTGCTTGGCGCCGGTCTCCAGGACCATGCGGGTACGGCCGGCCGTGCGGGCGTCGTCCTCCAGGGCGGCCAGGATGCGCCGGGCGAGGCCGAGGCCGCGCGCCTCCTGGGTCACGAACATGCGCTTGAGCTCGGCGTCGCCGTCCGAGTACCCCTCGTCGTTCTCGTCCTGGCTGCGCCAGCCGCCGGTCGCGACCGGGCGGTCCTGCTCGTCGTACGCGAGGAGGTACAGGCCGAGCGGCGGCTCGAACATCGACGCGTCGAGCGGGGTGACATCGCCCTCGCCGCTGCCGTAACGCTCGGCGTACTCGAGCTGCACCGTGGCGTTGAGTTTGACGGCGTCGGGGTGGTCGAACGGGACCGGACGGATATACATGCGAAGCATCGTACATCTATGCATATGGTGAGCGGTAGGGATTAAGTATCGTGCCCGGGTGCTGACTATTACCTCGGTCAATGTGAACGGGCTCAGGGCCGCCGCGAAGAAGGGCTTCGTGGAGTGGCTCGCGCAGACCTCGGCGGACGTGCTGTGTCTTCAGGAGGTGCGGGCCGAGCCCGGACAGCTGCCGCCGGAGGTCCGCGAGCCGGACGGCTGGCACGTCGTGCACGCGCCCGCCGCTGCCAAGGGGCGTGCGGGCGTGTCCCTGTACACGCGGCGCGAGCCGGACCGCGTCCAGGTCGGGTTCGGGTCCGAGGAGTTCGACTCCAGCGGGCGGTATGTCGAGGTCGATCTGCCGGGTGTCACCGTCGCCAGCCTCTACCTGCCCTCCGGCGAGGTCGGGACCGAGCGGCAGGACGAGAAGATCCGGTTCATGGGGGAGTTCCTCCCCTATCTGAAGGGGCTGCGCGAGCGGGCCGCCGCCGACGGGCGCGAGGTCGTGGTCTGCGGCGACTGGAACATCGCCCACCAGGAGGCCGACCTCAAGAACTGGCGGGCGAACAGGAAGAACTCCGGGTTCCTGCCCGAGGAGCGGGAATGGCTGGGGCGGGTCTTCGACGCGGCTGACGGCGGGTACGTCGATGTCGTGCGAGAGCTGCATCCGGATGTCGAGGGGCCGTACTCGTGGTGGTCGTACCGGGGGCGGGCCTTCGACAACGACTCGGGATGGAGGATCGACCTCGCTGTCGCGACGCCGGGGCTCGCGGGCAAGGCGGTCAAGGCGTTCGTGGAGCGGGCCGCCAGCCATGGGGAGCGGTGGTCGGACCACGCTCCGGTGACCGTGGTCTTCGAGAGATGAGGGTGGTCAGTCGATCTGGAGGGGCCGTCGGCTGAGTCTGCGGTCCAGGGCCAACGACAGTTCCGCCTCCACCACGCTCTTCGCCAGGGGGCGCAGGCGCCGCAGGTCCTCCGTGGTGCGGTCCTCGGCGAGGACGAGGGCGGTGAAGAGTTCGGCGAGGGCGTCGGCGTGGTCGCGGACGCGGCGGGCCGCGGCCAGGACGTCGGACAGCGGGATGCCCTCGCGGACCAGGGCCGCCGAGACGTCGAGCAGACGCCGGCTGATGTGGACGATCTCGCCGCCGTCGGTGCCGAGATAGCCGAGGTCGAGCGCGGCGGCGAGGTTCTCCGGGGTCGCCTGGCCCGCGAAGACGTCGGCCAGCTCCTCCGGAGAGATGCGGACCGGGGTTTCCTCCGTCGCCTCGCCGAGGCCGAGCAGCTCGCCCACGTCGCGGCCGTGGTCGAAGGCCTCCGCCAGTTCCGCGATGCCGCTGAGGGTGTGGCCGCGTTCGAGGAGCGCCGAGATGGTGCGCAGGCGGGCCAGGTGCGTGTCGTCGTACCAGGCGATACGGCCCTCGCGGCGGGGCGGCGGTATGAGCTTGCGCTCCCGGTAGAAGCGCAGGGTGCGCACGGTGATGCCGGCCTCCTTGGCCAGCTCCTCCATCCGGTACTCGCGCTTCTGTGTCACGGGCGAAACCCTACGTCGTGCCGTCGGCACCCGCGGCGGAGCCGCTGATGTGAACGCCGTGGCCGCGACCCCTACCCATGAGTACGGACCTGCTCTACCCTCCCCATTGCGCCAGTATTCACTGGCAGGGTTGGGTGGCTAGGGAGGCGTCGGATGAGCGACGGGACGACCGGGCGCGAGGACGGGACGACCGAGCACGAGAACGGGACGACCGAGCGCGAGCATGTACGAGTGGCGGTGATCGGGTCCGGGTTCGGTGGCCTGGGGGCGGCGGTGCGGCTGCGCCGCGAAGGGATCACCGACTTCGTCGTCCTGGAACGGGCCGACAGCGTGGGCGGCACCTGGCGGGACAACAGCTACCCCGGGTGCGCCTGCGACGTGCCGTCCCACCTCTACTCGTTCTCGTTCGCGCCCAACCCCGACTGGCCCCGCACCTTCTCCGGACAGGAGCACATCCGCGCGTACCTGGAGTACGTGGCGGACGTCTTCCGGCTGCGGCCGCATCTGCGCTTCAACTCCGAAGTCAAGATGATGACGTGGGACGCCGAGCAGCTGCGCTGGGAGATCGAGACCAGCGGCGGGTTCCTCACCGCCGACGTCGTCGTGTCCGCGACCGGACCGCTCTCCGATCCCAAGGTCCCGGACATCCCGGGCATCGACACCTTCCCCGGCAAGGTCTTCCACTCGGCCCGCTGGGACCACGACTACGACCTGCGCGGCAAGCGCGTCGCCATGATCGGCACGGGCGCCTCGGCCATCCAGATCGTGCCGTCGATCCAGCCGGAGGCCGCCCGCCTCACCCTCTTCCAGCGCACCCCGCCGTGGGTGATGCCCCGGGTCGACCGTGCCATCAGCGGCGCCGAGCGCTGGCTGCACCGGCAGCTGCCCTTCACCGCGAAGATGCGGCGAGGACTCCTGTGGGGCATCCGGGAGGTGCAGGTCCACGCGTTCACCAAGCGGCCCGATGAGCTGGGGATGGTGGAGAAGCTGGCGAGGCGCAATATCGCCCGGGCCATCAAGGACCCGGCGCTGCGCGCCAAGCTGACCCCCGACTACCGCATCGGCTGCAAGCGCATCCTGCTCTCCAGCGCCTACTACCCGGCGCTCGCCCAGCCCAACGTGGACGTGGTCGCGAGTGGGCTGAGCGAAGTCCGCGGCTCCACCCTCGTCGCCGCCGACGGCAGCGAGGCCGAGGTCGACGCGATCGTCTTCGGTACGGGCTTCCACGTCACCGACATGCCGATCGCCGACCGGGTCGTCGGCGCCGACGGCCGGACGCTCGCGGAGAGCTGGAAGGAGGGCATGAAGTCGCTGCGCGGCGCCACCGCCGTCAATTTCCCCAACTGGATGACGATCATCGGGCCCAACACGGGACTGGGGACCTCCAGCATGATCCTGATGATCGAGTCCCAGCTGAACTACATGGTCGACTACATGCGGCAGTTGGACGTCCTCGGCGGGCGCGTCGCCCTCGCCCCGCGGCCGGGCGCCGTGGACGCCTGGAACGACCGGGTCCAGGAGCGCATGAAGCGCACGGTGTGGAACACCGGCGGCTGCACCAGCTGGTACCTCGACGCGAACGGCCGCAACACGACCATCTGGCCGGGCACGACAGCCGAGTTCCGGAGCAACACGCGGCGCGTGGACCTGGGCGAGTACGAGGTCCTGCGGGCACCCCGGCCGCGTACCGAGAACCCGGCCGAGAAGCTGGAGGCCGGAGCGTGAGCCGACCGACCCCCGTGGCGAGCGGCCCGTACGCCCCGCCCACGCCCGCGCGCGAACTGACCGCTGTCTCCGCCGACGGCGCCCGGCTGCACGTCGAAGTGCACGGAGCCGAGAACGCGCCCCCCGTCGTCCTCGCCCACGGCTGGACCTGCTCGACCGCCTTCTGGGCCGCCCAGATACGGGATCTCGCCGCCGACCACCGGGTGATCGCGTACGACCAGCGCGGACACGGACGCAGCCCCGCGAGCGAGGCATGCGGTACGGACGCACTCGCCGACGACCTGGAAGCCGTCCTCGCGGCCACGCTCGCGCCGGGCGAGAAGGCGGTGCTCGTGGGGCACTCCATGGGCGGGATGACACTGATGGCCGCCTCGGCCAGACCACGCTTCCGCGAGCATGCGGCCGCCGCTCTGCTGTGCAGCACGGGCAGTTCGCGACTGGTCGCCGAGTCGCGGGTGGTGCCGATGCCCGCCGGGCGGCTGCGCACCGGGGTCACCCGGCAGATCCTCGGATCGCGGGCGCCGCTCGGGCCGGTCACGCCATTGGCCCGGCGGATCCTCAAGTACGCGACCATGGGCCCCGGTTCGTCGTCGGGCATGGTCGAGGCCTGCGCGCGGATCGTGCACGCGTGTCCGCGCACGGTGCGGCACGCCTGGTCACAGGTGCTCGACCGGCTCGATCTCGACCACGGTGTACGGGAGTTGACGGTACCGACAGCCGTAGTGGCGGGTACGGCGGACCGGATGACGCCCGTGACACACGCCCGCGCCCTCGTCGCGTCGCTGCCGAACTGCGTCGGCCTCACCGAGCTGACGGGGCTTGGGCACATGACGCCGGTCGAGGCACCCGAGCTGATCACTTCCCGCATACGCGAACTCGTCTCCACGCACGTACAGATGAAGGAGGGCGCATGAGCAGGGTCAGTCTGGAAGGGCAGGTCGCCGTCGTCACGGGAGCCGCGCGGGGCGTCGGCGAACTCCTCGCCCGCAAACTCTCCGCGCGCGGCGCCAAGATCGCGCTCGTCGGTCTCGAGGCGGACGCCCTCAAACAGGTCTCGGAGCGGCTGCACAGCGAGAGCGGCCACTGGCACGCCGACGTCACCGACCACGAGGCGATGACGCGGGTCGCGGCCGAGGTGAAGGAGCGGTTCGGCAAGGTGGACATCGTCGTCGCCAACGCCGGTGTCGCGAGCGGCGGTCCCTTTGTGGACTCCGATCCGGTCGCCTGGCGGCGGGTCATCGAGGTCAATCTGATCGGATCGGCGGTCACCGCCCGCGCCTTCCTGCCCGTACTCATGGAGAGCCGGGGCTACTTGCTCCAGATCGCCTCGCTCGCGGCCATCACGCCGGCGCCGATGATGACCGCGTACTGCGCGTCCAAGTCGGGCGTCGAGGCGTACGCGCACAGCCTGCGCGCCGAGGTCGGCTACAAGGGCGTACGCGTCGGGGTCGGTTACCTGTCCTGGACCGACACCGACATGGTGCGCGGCGCCGACCAGGACGACGTGATGCGCGAACTGCGGCAACGACTGCCGTGGCCGTCCAGCAAGACGTATCCGCTGGGCCCGGCGGTCGATCGGATCGTGGCGGGCATCGAGCGCCGCTCCAGCCATGTGTACGCGCAGTGGTGGCTGCGGGGGATGCAGGGTGTCCGGGGATACCTCCCCGGGATCATCGGGGCGGTCGGGCAACGGGAGATGCGGCGCTTCGAGCCGCGGCTCAAGGGGGTCGGTACGGGGCTCGTCGGCGCCGGTGGAGCGGCCGACGAGCAGCAGCGGCAAGGGATCTCACCGTGAGTAACTGATCGAAATGCGCAGCATGTTCCCCCGTGTAACTCTGGTCGAGGCCCGATCCCCCTCACCCACAACGGAGTGATTCTCATGGGCATGCAAGACCAGTTCAAGGACAAGGCTGAGCAGCTGAAGCAGCAGGGCAAGAAGAAGATGGGCGAAGCGAAGGGCGCGGCGAAGGAGCAGACGGGCGAGCGCACGTCCAAGGGACGCGCCCGTACCCCGCAGGAGCCTGAGCGCGGCCGTTCTCCGCAGGAGCGCCGCTCCCCGGAGGCGAGCCGCAACCAGCAGGAGACTGAGCGCCTGCAGCGCGAGGCCAAGGACCGCCTCGACCAGGACTACGACGTCTGACGATCGTTGCACTGGGCTTTCGGCAGAGTGTGGGGCGCCCTCTTTCTCGGGGGCGCCCCACGCTTGTCGTGGGGCGCCGGTCCTCGCGTCTCTTACGGGGTGCCCCTTGGCGGCAGCTTCGGTCTTGTCCTGTCCGGGACGTTGGAATAGTCCGGTGGGGAGGACGCGGGGTGGGTGGCCAGGAGGTCCAGGGCGAGTTGGATCGCGGTGTCCATCTCGGTGTGGTGGCCCTCCGCCCAGTCCAGCGGGGTGCGAAGGACTTCCAGGTCCGGGGTGACGCCCCGGTTCTCGATGGACCAGCCGTACGTGTCGAACCAGGCCGCGTTCATCGGCACCGTGATCACCGTCCCGTCGCCAAGGCGGTGGCGGCCGGTCATGCCGACGACTCCGCCCCAGGTGCGCTGACCGACCACCGGACCGAGCTTCAGCAGCTTGAACGCGGCCGTGATCATGTCGCCGTCGGACGAGGTCGCCTCGTCGGCGAGGGCGACCACCGGGCCCCGTGGGGCGTTCGACGCGTACGACACCGGCTGGGCGTTGCGTGTCAGGTCCCAGCCCAGGATCGCGCGCGTCAACTTCTCGACGACGAGCTCGCTGATGTGGCCGCCCGCGTTGCCGCGCACGTCGACGATCAGCGCCGGGCGTGAGACCTCCAGACGCAGGTCACGGTTGAACTGGGCCCAGCCCGAGCCGCCCATGTCCGGGATGTGCAGGTAGCCGCAGCGTCCGCCGCTCAACTCCCGTACGACATCCCGGCGTTTGGCCACCCAGTCCTGGTAGCGCAGGGGCCGCTCGTCGATCAGCGGGATGACGGCGACCCGGCGTGAGCGGCCCTCGCCCTCCGTCGTCGTGAACGTCAGCTCCACCGTCGTACCGCCCGCGCCCGCCAGCAGCGGATACGGCCCCGTCACCGGGTCCACCGGGCGGCCGTCCACATGCGTCAGTACGGCGCCCTCGCGAATGCCGGTGCCGGCGAGGGGGGAGCGGGCCTTGGAGTCCGACGAATCGCCGGGGAGGATCCGCCGGAGGGTCCAACTCCCGTCGTGGCGGACGAAGTTGGCACCCAGTAGGCCCTGCCAGCGCTGGTAGTGGGCCGGGCCCTCGTTGCGGCGGGCGGCGGCGACGTACGCATGGGAGGTGCCGAGTTCACCGAGGACTTCGCGCAACAGGTCCGCGAACTCGTCCGGGGACGCGACCCGTTCGACCAGCGGGCGGTACTGCGCGAGCACCGCGTCCCAGTCGATGCCGCACATGTGGGGTTCCCAGAAGTAGGAGCGGATGATGCGGCCCGCCTCCTCGTACGCCTGGCGCCACTCGGCGGGCGGATGCACCTCGTGGATGATGCGGCGCAGGTCGATCCAGACCGTCGTGTCGCTGTCGCCGGACTCGGTGGCGGGGACGGCGCGCAGGTCGCCCTCGTCCACGACCACCAGCCGGGAGCCGTCGCCGCTCACCGCGAACCAGTCCAGATGCTCGACGAGTTCGGACTTCTTCGCCTTGGCGATGTTGAAGTACTCGAGGGTGGGACGGCCGGAGATGTCGGCGGGGTTGACGAAGGTCTCGCCCAGCGCGCCCGAGATCGGCCAGCGCAGCCAGACCAGGCCGCCGCCCGCGACCGGGTACAGCGCCGAGTACTTGGACGCGGTGACCGGGAACGGCGTCACCCGGCTCTCCAGCCCCTCCAGCTCGACGCTCACCGCACCATCGGCGCCCTCGTCCTCGACCGGGTCCAGGCCCCCGGCGACCGGCCGCCCGTCGGGGTTCAGCGCGAACGGGGACGGGGTGGCGGAGGACAGCGGCACCAGGTAGGGGCGGCAGCCCAGCGGGAAGGAGAGGTCGCCGGTGTGGACGTCGTACACCGGGTCGAAGCCGCGCCAGGACAGGAAGGCCAGATACCGGCCGTCCCGGGTGAACACGGGGTTCTCGTCCTCGAAGCGTCCGTTGGTGACATCGACGATGAGCCGGTCCTTTATACGCGCCATCTTGATCTGGCGCAGGGACCGGCCGATCCCGGGGTGCGACCACGTCAGCCACGCCCCGTCCGGCGAGAAGGCGAGATCCCGCACCGGCCCGTTGATGGACCGGATCAGCTCCGTGACCTCGCCGTTCGACTCCTCTGTGCCCGCGGCGGCAGCCGCTTCATCGGACACAGCCGTCAGGAGCAGCCGCCCGTCGTTCGACGCGATCGCCAGCCGCTCGCCCTGCGGATCCGCCACCAGTTCCAGTACGCGGCCCAGGTCGCCGGAGGTGGGCCGGCGCGCCTCGCGTTCGCCGGAGGCCCGCGGCAGAGAGGCGATCTCGATCGTGTCCTCGCCGTCCGCGTCCGTCACATAGGCGACCTGGTCGCTGGAGCCGAGCATCTCGGGGAGCCGGACCCGTACCCCCGGGGTGTCCGCGATGGTGCGCGCGGGGCCGTCGCGGTGGGTGAGCCAGTACAGGCTGCCGCGTACGACGACGGCGCTGGCCCGGCCCGTCTCGTCCACGGAGATGCCGTCGATGTGCTGGGTGGCCGGCACCTGGTACGTACGCCGTCCGGCGCGCGGCCCGCCCAGGCGGACGTCGAGACGGCGCGGCAGCGAGTCCGGGGACAGGTCGTCGACGATCCACAGATCCCCGGCGCACTGGTACACCACCCGGTTGCCGTCGCTGGACGCGTGCCGCGCGTAGAAGGCGTCGTGGTCGGTGTGGCGGCGCAGGTCGGAGCCGTCGTAGGCGCACGAGTACAGATTCCCGACCCCTTCGTGGTCGGAGAGGAAGGCGATACGGCCGCCGACGAACATGGGGCAGTCGAAGTGGCCTTCGAGGCCGGCCAGCAACCGCTGCCCGTGCAGCCACAGTCGGCCCGTCGCGCCACCCCGGTAGCGCTTCCAGGCGGCGGGTTCGTGTGGCGGGGCGCCGGTGAGCAGCAGGGTCTTGCGTTCGCCCTCGATGTCGGCGACCTGGATGCCGGCGACCGGGCCCCAGGGGAGCCTGCCGCCGGGGTCGCCGTCGGTGGGGACGCTGTAGGCCCAGGTGAAGTACGAGAAGGGCTGGTTGTGCGAGGCCACGGCGAGGATGTCGCCGTCGGGGGACCAGCCGCAGACCTGGGTGTCGGCGCTGCCCCAGTAGGTGAGCCGTCTGCCGGGGCCGCCGTCGACCGGCGCGAGATGGATCTCCGGCACGAAGCTGCGCCAGCTGGTGTACGCGATGTGGCGGCCGTCGGGGGAGAAGCGGGGGTGGCCGATCTTGGTGCGGTCGACGGTGAGCCGCCAGGCGCGGCCGGGGCCGTCGAGGGGGGCAACCCACAGGTCGTCCTCGGCCGCGAAGCAGAGCCGATCGCCGCTGAGGTGGGGGAAGCGGAGGTAGCCGGGGGTGTTCTGGTCCTGGGGCGCCTTCTCGAACTCGTCGCTCACCCATCCATGCTTTTCCCCCTGACGGGCCCTGGCAACTTGTGAGTGCGCGTGGCGTGTGCGTGGTGCGTTCGTGCGTGGACGGGGCGAGTGACTCAGGACACGTACGAAACGGTTTCGTTTCGCTTGCCTTCAGGGTATCTTCAGAGACGTACCAAGGTGAGGTACGAAACCGTGTCGTTCGGAGCAGGCCGCTTCGGGCGTGGAGCAGGGGAAGGTGAGTGGGATGGCTGAAGTCGCAACGGCGCGCCGCAGTCGGATCACGCCCGAGCGTGAGGCCGAGTTGTACGCGGCCGTGCTCGAACTGCTCCGGGAGGTCGGCTACGACGCCCTGACGATGGACGCCGTGGCCGCCCGCACCAAGTCCAGTAAGGCCACCCTCTACCGCCAGTGGGGCGGTAAGGCCGAGCTCGTCGTCAAGGCGCTGAAGAGCCAGAAGCACGTGGTCTCCCTCAGTGATGGCGATGTCGACACCGGGTCCCTGCGGGGCGACTTCCACGCGATAGTGCGACGTGGGGACGACTGCGACCTGGAACAGAACTCCGCGCTGATGCGGGGTCTGGCCATGGCGATGCACGGGAACCCCGATCTCCTCAGAGCCTTTCGGGAGATGATCATCGAGCCGGAGCTCCAGGAGATGCGGCTGGTGCTGCGACGTGCCGTCGACCGGGGTGAGATCCGTCCGGACAACCCCGCGATGGACTACGTGCTGCACATGATGATCGGCGGCTTCGCGGCCCGGACCATGATCGACGAACAGCCCCCGACGCAGGCCTTCCTCACCTCGTACATCGATGCCGTGATCCTCCCCGCTCTCGGCGCGTAACCACCCAACACCCCAGACAAGTCCCCGAATCTGCACCTGACGCGACCGCTCACGTCGTCGGGCTGACAACCCATGCCCAACCGGGTGACCACACCAGCCCCTGCCATCCACGACCTGACCGGGAGTACTCCCTCGTGGCCACATTCCTCTATAAACTCGGCCGATTCGCCTTCCGGCGACGGCACTTCGTCGCCCTGATATGGGTGGCGTTGCTGACACTCGCGGGCGTCGGTGCGGCCAGCGCCCCCGCCGCCGGCACCACGTCGTTCTCGATCCCCGGCACCGAGGCGCAGAAGGCCTTCGACCTGCTGGAGCAGCGCTTCCCCGGCTCGAGCGCCGACGGAGCGACCGCACGTGTCGTCTTCAAGGCGCCCAGCGGCGAGAAGATGGACGACCCGGGCAACAAGGCGACCGTCAAGGATGCCGTCAAGGCGCTCGGCGACGGCTCCGAAGTCACCTCCGTCACCGACCCCTTCAAGTCCCACGCCGTGAGCAAGGACGGATCCGTCGCCTACGCGTCGGTGTCCTACAAGGTCTCCGGCATGGAGCTGAAGGACTCCTCGACGGAGGCCCTGGAGGAGGCCGCGCAGGACGCGCGGGACGCCGGGCTGGATGTCGAGGTGGGCGGTGACGCGCTCCAGGCGACGCCCGAGACCGGCTCCACCGAGATCATCGGCATCGCGGTCGCCGCGATCGTCCTCGTCATCACCTTCGGTTCACTGATCGCGGCCGGGCTGCCGCTGCTGACCGCGATCGTCGGCGTCGGCATCGGCGTCTCCACCATCACCGCCCTCGCCAAGGCGCTCGACCTCGGCGACACCACCTCGACGCTGGCGATGATGATCGGCCTGGCGGTCGGCATCGACTACGCGCTGTTCGTCGTCTCCCGCTACCGGGCCGAGCTGGCCGAGGGCCGGGAGCGCGAGGAAGCGGCCGGACGGGCCGTCGGTACGGCGGGCTCCGCGGTGGTCTTCGCGGGTCTCACCGTCGTGATCGCACTCGTGGGTCTCTCGGTCGTCAACATCCCGATGCTGACGAAGATGGGCGTCGCGGCGGCCGGCACGGTCGCCATCGCCGTCGTCATCGCGCTGACGCTGATCCCGGCGCTGCTCGGGTACGCGGGCAAGAAGGTCCAGCCCGCCGGCAAGAAGAGCAAGCTGCTCGGCGGCGGCCGGGCCTCCAAGAACGAGGGCAAGCCCAACATGGGCACCCGCTGGGCGAGCTTCATCGTCCGCCGTCCGCTCGCCGTGCTGCTGCTCGGCGTCGTGGGCCTGGGCGCCGCCGCCGTCCCGGTGGCCTCGCTCGAACTGGGTCTGCCCGACGACGGTTCACAGCCGACGTCCACCACGCAGCGCCGGGCGTACGACGCGCTGTCCGACGGTTTCGGGCCCGGCTTCAACGGTCCCCTGATGCTCGTCCTGGACGCCAAGTCGAGCGACGACCCCAAGGGCGCGGCCACCCAGGTCGAGGACACCGTCAAGGACCTGAACGACGTCGTGTCGGTGAGCCCGGCGGCGTTCAACAAGGCCGGGGACACCGCGACGATCACGGTCATCCCCGACTCGAAGCCGTCGTCGGTCACGACCGAGGACCTGGTGTACGCCATCCGCGACGCGGGCGGCGACATCAAGGCGGACACCGACGCGAACGTCTACGTCACCGGCACCACCGCGATGAACATCGACTTCTCGCAGAAGCTCAACGACGCGCTGGTCCCGTATCTGGCGCTGGTGGTCGGCCTCGCCTTCCTGCTCCTGATCCTCGTGTTCCGCTCGATCCTGGTCCCGCTGAAGGCGGCGCTCGGCTTCCTGCTGAGCGTGATGGCGGCGCTCGGCGCGGTGGTCGCGGTCTTCCAGTGGGGCTGGCTGTCCGGCCTGATGGGCGTCGAGGAGACCGGCCCGATCATGTCGATGATGCCGATCTTCATGGTGGGCGTCGTCTTCGGTCTCGCCATGGACTACGAGGTGTTCCTCGTGACCCGGATGCGCGAGGCGTACGTCCACGGCGAGAAGCCCAACCAGGCCATCGTGACCGGCTTCAAGCACGGCGCCCGGGTGGTCACGGCCGCGGCCGTCATCATGATCGCCGTCTTCTCCGGTTTCATCGGCTCCAGCGAGTCGATGATCAAGATGATCGGCTTCGGCCTCGCGATCGCCGTCTTCTTCGACGCGTTCGTGGTCCGCATGACCATCGTCCCGGCGGTACTCGCCCTGCTCGGCAAGAAGGCCTGGTGGCTGCCGAAGTGGCTGGACCGCGTCCTTCCCAACGTCGACGTCGAGGGCGAGGGCCTGCGCGCCCTGTCCGAGAAGAGCGACGGCGGCGGCAAGGACGAGGACCGGGAGTTGGTACGGGTCTGAGGCCTGAAGTCTCGGGGCTGGGTCTTGGGCCTGGGCCTCGGGGCTGAGGTCTGAAACTTGACTGATGCGGTGAGGGGCACCCTGCGTTGTGGCGGGGTGCCTCTCTCTTGGTTCCTGTGGGTCCTTTGGTGCCGTTACTTCGCTTGGTCGGCGGGGTCCTCGGCGAACACCTCGGGGGTGGAGGTGGCGGTGATGGCTCGGTTGAACCAGCGGGTGAGGGTGTCGAGGTTGTTGCAGGTGGCGATGCGTTCGCGGTCGGCGTCAGGGACGAGAATGCCGCGGCGGTCGAGGAGGAGTAAGACGTCAGCGGTTCTGCCCTGCGAATACCCCTTGAGGTACTCCCAGGATGTCTCTCTGACGTAGATCTCGCCGTATCCCCGGGCAAGCTCCTTGCGCACTCGCTCGGCGCGGACATCCCGGGCCAGCGCGCCGACGGGCACAGGCTCTTCGGGGAACGCCTCGGAGAGTGGGGTGACCTTGGAGACGGACACGCCCACGCGGTTCAGGGCCGTAAGGATGCCCTCGGCCGCGACCTCGGCGGGAATGTCCGAACGCTCTGACCAGGAGGACGATGTGAGTGCCCGGCAGAGCTCTTCGGCTGGTCCGTCGTTCGGGGGGTTCTCTGTCACTGCGTCTCACCGGGTTCCTGGTCGGCCGGGTCCTCGGTGAACACCTCAGCGGTGGAGGTGGCGGTGATGGCGCGGTCGATCCAGTGGGTGAGGGTGTCGGGGTTGTCGCAGGTGGTGATGCGGTCCCGGTCGGTGTCGGAGACGGGGATGCCTCGGCGGTCGAGATGGTGGAGGAGGTAGTTGGCGAGCGCCTTGACCTCCCCCTCGGCGCGTCCTTCGTCGCGGATTTCCTGTGACAGCGATGACGTGAAGAATGAGGTTTCGGCGGCCAAGAGTTGCCTCCAGAGCTTGAGGGCCTCGGTCTTGTCCAGGCCCTGATTGGCGAATTCCGCGAAGACTCGCGCGTTGTCCGGGTCGCGGGCCTCCATGGCCCTCAAAGCTGCTGCCAGTACCTTCAGTGTGGCATCGACGGACCGGTCCCGGGCGTGCAGAACGGCGGACAGAACGGTCATCGGGACGTCGCGGGTGGCTTCGTCCAGGGTTTCGATGAGGGGGATGTCGTCGGGTCCGAAGACCAGGGGCCGCAGGGCGAGACCTTGCCACTGCGGGGGGCCGATCTTCACGGGGCGGGCAGCCCAGTCTGCGGTTTTCCGGTCCCGGCAGATGACGAGGAGTACCGGAGGGACCTTGTACTTGTCGTTCACGAAGGCCATGTACCAAGCCCAGCTGGCGTGTTTGCACTCGTCCGGTTTCCCCTGGGCTTCGACAGCGACGATGTAGCTGCCGGCCGCCTCCTTGATTTCTAACAGCGTGTCCACCCGCCTCTCCACCGGGTGGTTCTCGCTGAGGTCGGTGGGGAGTTCGGTGACGGAGATCGGCGTTCCGAACTCCGGGATACCGAGCCTGCGGGTGACGCGGGCGAAGAGTCCCGGGTCCTGCCGGAAGATCCGGTGCATCGCTTCGTGTGGGGAACTGACCATCGTGGTGATTGCGCTCCTTTCGTGTCGAACAGGCGTGAGCATATGACCGAGGTATATGCAGTTGCGCGGCTAATTGGGTGACGATCACCCGTGTGGGTGATGAGTCCCGCGTACGTTCACGTCCGCCCAGACCGTCTTCCGGGGCGCCGGCCCGAGCGCCACACCCCAGCGGGCGGCCAGCGCGGCCACGAGGAGGAGACCCCGGCCCTTTTCCGCTTCCGGGCGCGGTGGGGCGAGGTGGGGGAGGCGGTCACCCCGCGTGTCCGTGACCTCGATACGGAGCGTGTCGCCGACCACGTACAGCGTCAGCCGGAAGTCACGGCCCGCGACCCTGCCGTGCGTGGCCGCGTTGGCCGCCAGTTCGGCGACGATCTGGCTTGCCGCCTCCAACGGGAGTCCCCAGCTGCGGAGTTGTTCGACCGCGAGCAGACGGGCCAGGCGGGCGCCGCGAGGTGTGGGGGACAGAAGGACGCTGAAGTTGCGGATGGGGGAGTCGAGTTGGGGGTGGGGGGCGGCGGTTTCTTGGTTCACGTCACTCAGAGTGGCCGAGTCTGCGTACGGTGAGGAGTCGCGGCGCGTGTGCGTACGGTGACTGTCCGGGGTTTGTCTCGGGCTGTCTCGGCTGTCTCCGTGCCGTACGGGTACGGGTGCGCGTTGGAGGTGGGCGATGAGCGAGGACGTGGACGAGGCGGGTTGGGGGATCGAACCCGGGGACGAGATGGCGCCGATGATCGAGGTCGTCGGAGGCGTGATCAAGTTCCACCGGGAGGCCGCGGGGATGCGGGCGGTCGACTTCGGGGAGGTGATGGGGTACGGCGAGGACATGATCCGCAAGATCGAGCGCGGGGCGCGGATCCCCCGGCTGGAGTTCCTCTACCAGGCGGACGAGGTGCTGAACGCGGGCGGGGCGATCACTGCGCTGCGGACGCACACGGAGAAGGCTCGGTATCCGAAGAAGGTGCGGGAGCTGGCGCAACTGGAGGCGCGGTCGGTCGAGTTATTGCTGTACAGCAACCACAACATCCATGGACTGTTGCAGACACCCGAGTACGCGAAGGCGCTGTTCGAGACCCGGCAGCCCGCACTCTCGTCGGACGTGGTGGCGCGGGAGACCGATGCGCGGATGGCCCGTAAGGCGATCTTCGAACGGGAGCCCGCCCCGACGCTCGGTTTTGTCCAGGAACAGGTGACGCTGGAACGCCCCATCGGAGGGAAGATGGTGTTGCGTCGGCAGCTTGAACACCTGTTGGAGGTAGCGCAGTTGCGGAACGTCATGCTCCAGGTCATGCCAACCGAGCGGGAGGACCATGCCGGAATGGACGGCCTGATCGAGGTGCTGAAGTTCCAGGACGGCACGGGGGTCGGGCGTTCCGACGGGGCGTTCAACGGTCGCCCGGTCTCAAGTCCCCGGGATCTTCGGGTCCTTGAGCTGCGGTATGGCATGATCCGGGCGCAGGCTCTCACGCCGAGGGAGTCGCTGGCCTTCATCGAGCACGTGCTGGGAGAACTATGAGCACCCGTGAACTCCAGTGGTTCAAGAGCAGCTACAGCAGCAGCAGCGAGCCCGGCGACTGCGTCGAGATAGCCGTGGCCCCCGCCACCATCCACATCCGTGACTCCAAGACCCCCGCCGCCCCTCACCTCACCGTCGCTGCCACCACCTGGACCGACTTCCTCACGTACGCGTCGTCCAACCGTCAGTACTGAAGTGGCCGTGGGGGCCGCCCGCTTCTTGGTCAGTGTCGTGCTTCCGCGAGCCGAGTCAAGGGC
>NZ_JBEZLR010000003.1:0-138147 GCF_040652275.1 Streptomyces sp. NPDC048275 | reverse complement strand
CCGCTGCACTCCGCTGCACTCCGCTGCACTCCGCTGCACTCCGCTGCACTCCGCTGCACTCCGCTGCACTCCGCTGCACTCCGCTGCACTCCGCTGCACTCCGCTGCGCTGCGTTCCGCGTCGGCTACGCCGATCGGCCGCCGGCCGACCCTTGACACGGCTCGCTCCAGCACGTGGGAGAAGCGAGCGGGCGGCCCGGAAAGACGGGTGGCCCAGGTTGGCGTGCGGGTGAGGTGAGTTGGGCTGTGGGCCTGCGCTGACGCGGGCGCGCTCGCGCCTCGCCTGCACGCCGGATCGGCTTAGCGGCGGACGGCTGGTGGGGGCTACGCGCCAGCGGGGTGGCGGCACGCCGGGTGAGCTAAGCGGGGGGACGGCCGGTGGGTGGTGGGAGTAGCGGCGGACGGCCGGTGGGGGTGCGCGGTCGCGGGTGGTGGCATGGTGGTGGGCTTGGCGTCTTGCGGTTGGTGGGTCGGTGCGTTGGTTCGAGGCGCCCCCTCACCACTGACACACCTCATCCGCCACACCGGCCTCACCAATCACACCTCCGGGAGTAATTGGTTACTTTGTGCCACGCCTATGGCTGCCGACCTGGGGTTTTCCTCGGGCAGGCTGGTACAAAGTAACCAATTACCGAGGCACGGCCCACACACCACACCCCGGAACGGACTCCGCACCGTCCGGAGCCCCGCCCACCCCCGACCAGAAACCGCACCCCGCCCAACTCACCCGGCATGCCACCACCCCGCGACCGCGCACCATCCAGCGGCCGTCCGCCGCAAAGCCGACCCGGCGTGCCACGACCCGACCGTTGCGCACCCTCCCGCTCACCGCATGTCGCCGAACAGGCCCGGCGTGCCGCCACTCCGCTGGCGCGCAGCCCCCACCGGCCGCCCGCCGCTGAGTCCACCCGGCGTGCAGGCGAGGCGCGACCGCGGCTCCCGTCCACGCCGACCCGGAACGCTACCCACCTCACCCGCAAGCCAACCTGGGCCACCGTTCTTTCCGGGCCGCCCGCTCGCTTCTTCCGCGTGCTGGAACGGGCCGTGTCAAGGGTCGGCCGGAGGCCGATCGGCGTAGCCGACACGTAGCGCAGCGGAGCGCCCTTTACTCGGTCCGTGGAAGCACGACACTGGCAACGGAAGCGGGCGGCCCCTACGGCCACTTCACCATCGCCGCTACCTGGACCGGATCGCGTCCCGCGAAGTGGTGTAGCAAATGCGGAGTTCCCGACTGTGCAGGTCAGGTCAACGGGACGGCGCAGCCGCCTCCGTGCCGGATTGCGCTGCTGACGGCTGCTGACGGCTGCGGCCAGCACAGAAGAGCCTGGGCGCGGGCCGACAGGCGTCTTCCGCCACGATCCTGAGCGGGGCCGCGCGGTCCGCATGACCACACCACTCGGCGAGGCGTCATACTTCGGCCGCCACGGCATGTCCGGCAGACTCTGGTCGGCATGGCCTCGATGGCTCGCGCAGCCAGGTGCTGTACAGCCACGGTCCAAAGGCGGCAGCCAGTTAGCCCACTGGCGGGATGTGACTGTGCCGATCATCGGTCCACGCGGTCTCCTGTGCTTGCATCGCGCCAGGAGGCATATGACATGGATGACGAGCGACAGCAGGACACCCGCTCCCGACTCGCCGCGTCCCGGCGCCCTGTGCTGGCCGCGGCCGCCCTTGCGCCTGTACTCACCGGTGTGGCTGCTGGGGCCCGCGCCCTGTCCGCCGGACCCACCACCACCACCACCTCGCCGCCCGTCGACCTGGACACCGCCGCGATCGACGCTGCCGTGGGCGTCAAGGGTGCAACCGACGGCGAGATCTACAAGTGCACCTATGTCCGCCGCGAGACCGTCGCCGACGGCCCTGTGATCCTGCCTCTGGGACTGGGCGCCACCACCTCCGTCACCTTCCAGCCGCTCGGCTGCGGAAGGGCCGCCCTCAGCGGTGACCTGGTCGTGATCGCCGAGGAGGTCCAGCCCGTCCTCGTGGCCTTGCGGCGCGGTGGCGTCGAACTCGTCGAGGTGCACCACCACAACCTCACCGTCGAACCACGCCTGTTCTACGTCCACTACTGGGCCGTCGGCGATGCCGTCAACCTCGCCAAGGCCATTCGCCGGGCCGTGGACTCCACCAACGTCGTGCCTATGCCCGGAGGAGCCGCCTGATGACCGCGGACAACGAGACAATCACCTGCCCGTTCGACTTCAGCAAAGCCCTGGAGTTCGACCCTGCGCTCGCGGACCTGATGCAGCGCGATTCGCCCACACGTATCCGGCTTCCCTACGGCGATGCGGACGTCTGGCTGGTCACCGGCTTCGGCTCCGTCAAGCAGGTGACCACCGACCAGCGGCTCAGCCGGGCCGCCATCATCGGCCACGACTACCCCCGGCTGACGCCGGAGCCCATCGTCTCGCCCGAATCGATCAACGTGATGGACCCGCCGCACAGCAGCCGCGTCCGCCGGCTGGCCTCGCAGGCCTTCACCCAGCAGCAGGTCGACGGGATGCGCAGCCGGATCACCTGGCTCGCGGACGTCCTGCTGGACGAGATGGAGGAGGACGGCTCGCCGGCGGACCTGGTTCAGCACCTGTCCGACCCGCTTCCCCAGCACACCATCCTGGACCTCCTCGGCGTCGAACAAGAGGATTGGCCCCAGATGCAGGAGTCCGTGCGCCAACTCCTCGTCGTGGGCGCCGACAACAAGGAGGCCGCGGCGAACGCCAAGGCCGATCTGACGGCCTACTTCGCCAAACTCGTCGAGCAGCGCCGGAACTCACCCGGCAAGGACCTCATCAGCGCGATGGCCGCAGCGCGGGACGGCGAGGACCAGCTTGACGACAGGGAACTGGCGGTCATGGCACTGACGCTGACACTCAGCGGCCAGGACACGGCGACGTGTCAGATCAGCGACATCGTGTACCTGCTCCTGACGCGTCCCGAGCTGATGGAACACCTCAGGCGCTGGCCGGAGACCCTGACTGACGTCCTGCAGGAGATGCTCCGCCACATCCCGTTCCGCAAGGGGGTCGGTATCCCCCGGGTGGCCCTTGAGGACGTGGAGCTGGACGGCGTACGGATCCGGGCGGGCGACTTCGTCCACGTGTCGTACCTGGCGGCCAACCGTGACCCGGAGCGCTTCCCGGACTCGCACGTCCTCGACCCCGACCGGCCGTACCAGCCGCACATGACGTTCGGCTGGGGTGGACACCGGTGCATCGCGGTGCCCTTGGCCATGGCGGAGCTGGAAGTGGCGATCGGGCGCCTCTTGAAACGCTTCCCCGGGCTGCGGCTTGCGGTGCCGCCGGAGGAAGTGCGGTGGGACACGGAGACGATCCGGCGGTTTCCGCTGGAGCTGCCGGTGGCTTGGTAGGAATGCCTGAATCGCGCCGGGCCTGATGGGGTAGTGCATCGGCTCGCTCGGTCAATGCGAGCACTTCAGGTGGGGGTGCACGGTGACGGCGTCCAGGTTGTCCGTGCTGCTCGCAGGCGTCAGCAGCACGATCCGGCACGGAAGCGGCTGCGCCGCCCCGTTGACCTGCACAGTCATGAACTCCGCATCACTACACCACTTCGTGGCACGCGACCTGGACCGGCCTTCTCGCTGCATCTCCGCGCGCCGGCGTACCAAGTGATCGGCGACCCGGAACTCGGTCGCGTGCTCTGTACACCCGCCGCTAGCGTGCCGTTCATGACGACCATCGATGCCGAAGAGTCCGGAGCCCACCCCCGTTTCGCCGAGGCCCTGCGTGAGTTGGGGCTCGGTGAGCTGGCCGCGCGGATCCGGCGCTTCCCGGAGGCGACCCGTACCGCCGCCGAGGCCGCCGCCGCGATCGGGTGCGAGCTGAGTCAGATCTGCAAGTCGCTGATCTTCGCGGTGGACGGGGTTCCGGTGCTCGTCCTGATGGACGGGGCGTCGCGGGTGGATGTCGAGCTCGTGCGGCGGGAACTCGGCGCCGAGAAGGTGACGCGGGCCAAGGCCGATGTCGTACGGGAGACGACCGGGTACGCGATCGGCGGGGTGCCGCCCTTCGGGCATCGGACGAAGACGCGGGTGCTCGCGGACTGTTCGCTGCTGGACCATGACGTGGTGTGGGCCGCCGCGGGCACCCCGTACACCGTGTTCCCGATGGATCCGAAGACGCTGGTCGCGCATGCGGGCGGGACGTTGGTGGACGTGCGCGAGCGGACGCAGTGACGCCGCTGGTGACCGCGGCGGTGCTGTTCGCCGCGGTCACTCACGCCAGTTGGAACGCGATCGCGCACCGCATCACCGACAAGCTGGTCGGCTTCACGCTGATCGCGGGCGGCGGGATGCTGATCGGGCTGGCGCTGGCGCCGTTCGTGGCGTTTCCGGCGGGCGTGGCGTGGCCGTATCTGTTCTTGTCCGCCGGCATCCACGTCGTCTATCAGGTGCTGCTGATGCGGTCCTTCCGGCTCGGTGACTTCGGGCAGGCGTATCCCATCGCGCGCGGCACCGCGCCCCTGGTGGTCACCGCGCTGGCCGCGGTCTTCGCACACGAGGTTCCCGACGGGTGGGCGGCGGCGGGCATCGCGGTGTCGTGCGCCGGTCTGACGGGCGTGGCGCTGTGGGGTCTGCACGGGCACCGGCCCAACTGGGCAGCGATCGGCGCCGCGTTGGCCACCGGGCTGTCGATCGCCGCGTACACCGTCGTGGACGGCCTCGGCGTGCGCGCCTCCGGTTCCTCGCTCGGGTACATCGCCTGGCTGATTGCCCTCCAGGGGGTGGTGATCCCGTCGTACGCGGCCTATCGGTGGCGTGGTCGACTCGGCGCCACGCTACGGCCCTACGCCGCCCTCGGTCTGCTCGGCGCGGCCCTGTCCGTCGCGGCCTACGCCCTTGTCCTCTGGGCCCAGACCAGGGCGGAACTGGCGCCGATCGCGGCCCTGCGCGAGTCGTCGATCATCGTCGGCGCGGCGATCGGGGCCGTCTTCTTCAAGGAGCGGTTCGGGGCGCCCCGGATCGCGGCGGCGGGGCTGCTGGTGGTGGGGATCGGGCTGATGCTGCACGCCGGATAGGTTCCGCGACTGCGCCTACTCCCCGAGGGAGGCCCGCACCGCCCCCACCAGTGCCTGCGCCCGCGGGTCCGCCGTCACGCTCTTGCGGAAGCCGTTCGTCACATAGCCGAGGGCGATCCCCGCCTCGGGGTCGGCGAAACCGAGCGCCCCGCCCCGGCCGGGGTGGCCGAAGGAGCCCGCACTCAGCAGCGGGGACGCGCTGCCGTGCAGCATGTAGCCGAGGCCGAAGCGGGTGTTGATGACGAGCACGCGGTCGGGCCCCGCGGAGCGCTCGCCGCGCGCCCGTTCGAGAGTGTCCTCGGAGAACAGCCGCACCCCGTCCACCTCCCCGATCAGCGCGGCGTAGAAGCGGGCCAGCCCCTCCGCCGTCGCGACGCCGTTGGAGGCGGGGAGGACCGCCGAAAGATACGCCGGGTCGTTCTCGTCCGGCTGCGGAGTGATCGCGGCGAAGGCGCGCCGGGTCAGTGAGGACGGGTCCGCGTACGCCTCCGAGACCGCGCGCTTGGGGCGGATCCGCAAGCCGCCGCCCGCCGCCGGGGCCTCGACCTGGGCGACCCGGCCCACGCGCCTGCGCTCCGCGTCCGGCAGCCCGACCCACAGATCGAGCCCCAGCGGCGCGGCAATCTCCTCGTCGATCCACGCCCCGATCGAGCGCCCGGTCACCCGCCGGACCAGCTCGCCCGTCAGCCAGCTGTACGTCTGCGCGTGATACCCGTGATCCGTGCCCGGCTCCCAGGCCGGCGCCTGGGCGGCGACGGCGGCAGCGGCGGTGTCGGGGTCGGCCGCCTCGGCCAGGGGGAGCGGGCGGTCGAGCACGGGCACCCCGGCCCGGTGCGCGAGCACGTGCCACACGTGCGTCCGTTCCTTGCCGTGCGCCTTGAACTCCGGCCAGTAGTGGCTGACCGGAGCGTCCAGGTCGAGTTCCCCGCGCTGGGCGAGCAGCAGGAGTACGGCGGTGGCGACGCCCTTCGTCGCCGAGCGCACGATCTGCGCGGTGCCGTGCTCCCAGGGCTCGGTGCCGTCGACGTCCCGCGTGCCGCCCCACAGGTCGACGACCTTGCGCCCGTCCCGGTACACGACGATGGCCGCGCCCCGTTCCCCCAATGTCTCGAAGTTGCGTACGAACGCCGCCCTGACCGGCTCGAAGCCCTCGGCCACTGTGCCGTTCACGTCCACGCCCGCACTCCCGTTCCGATCGGCCTACGACGATCGGTGCAACGCACACGTACGGCCTGTGATTCCTCAGCCCAGCAGGATCGTGACGTCGATGTTGTCGCGGGTCGCGTTCGAGTACGGGCACACCTCGTGGGCCGCGTCCACGAGCTTCGCGGCGACGCCCGGGTCGACGACGGGGAGCGAGACGCTCAGGGCGACCGCGAGGCCGTAACCGCGCTGCCTGTTGGGGCCGATGCCGACCTTCGCGGCGACCGTGGAGCCGCTCAGGTCGTAGCCCGCCCGGCGCCCCACCAGTACCAGCGCGTTGTGGAAGCAGGCGCTGTACCCGGCCGCGAAGAGCTGCTCGGGGTTCGTGCCGTTGCCGTCGCCGCCGAGCGCGGGCGGCATCGCGACCTTCAGCTCGATCTGGCCGTCCTGGCTGGTGACAAAGCCGTCCCGGCCGCCGTGAGCGGTGGCCTCGGCGACGTAGATGATCTTCGTTGGGCGGGTGTTGACAGCGGTGTCGCGAACGGTGGTGTCGTGGACAGTCGAGTCGTCGGTAGCGGGGCCTTCGACAGCGGTGCCATCGATCATGGCGGGACCTCCCCCAGTACAGAAAACACAGGAGTGCGCAAGTACATCGTGCACAAGGTACTGGTCGGTAGGGAAGGGGTGGTTACCAGGGGGTAGAAACCGCGAGTAACCCAACCGCTGTGGCTACGCCCCGGCCGCCGAGGTCAGCGACCGCGCCCCGCCGCCGTCCGCGCCCGTCCGGCCAGTCCCCACAGTTCCTCCCGCAGCCGCGCCACCTGGCCCCCGTCCAGCCCCGTCGCCGCCAGCAGATCCTGGGGCACGCCCGCCGCGCGCTCCCGCAGCGCCTCGCCCCGGCCGGTGAGCGCGACGAGCACCGTCCGCTCGTCGCGCGCCGAGCGCTCACGGCGCACGAGTCCGGCCGACTCCAGCCGCTTGAGCAGCGGTGACACCGTGCCGTAGTCGAGCCGCAGCGCGCCCGCCAGCTCCTTGACCGTGGTCTCGCCGCGCTCCCACAGGATGAGCAGGACCAGGTACTGGGGGTAGGTGAGGCCGAGTTCGTCGAGAAGCGGGCGGTACGCGGCGGTCACGGCGCGCTGGGCCGCGTACAGGGCGAAGCACAGCTGCTGGTCGAGCAGCAGCGACCCCTCCGCCGCGCCGCCTGGGCCCGCTCCCGTGTTGCCTGGGCTCGCTCCCGCGTCGCCCGCTCCCGCCCCCGTGTCGCCCTGGTCCGCCCCCGCGCCCTCTTGGTTCGTCACGCGCCCATTGTCACGGAGCGCCCGCCGTTACGGAGGTGCTCTCCGTTACAGGGGTGCTCTCTTTACCGGGGTGCCCGCCGTCACCGAGCGCGGGTCGAATCCGAAGGGCAGCTCCAGCCGGTGCGTGCGCATCAGCTCGTCGTCGGAGAGCAGCTCGCCGGTCTTCCCGTCCGCCGCGATCACGCCCTCGCTCAGGATGAGCGACCGGGAGCACAGCTCGAGCGCGTACGGCAGGTCGTGCGTGACCATGAGGACGGTGACGTCCAACGACCGCAGGATGTCGGCGAGTTCGCGGCGCGAGGCCGGGTCCAGGTTCGAGGAGGGTTCGTCGAGGACGAGGATCTCCGGCTCCATCGCCAGCACCGTCGCCACCGCGACCCGCCGCCGCTGCCCGAACGACAGATGGTGCGGGGGACGGTCGGCGAAGGCCTCCATGCCGACCCGCTCCAGTGCCGTACGGACGCGCTCCTCCAGCTCGGCGCCCTTCATCCCCGCCGCGGCCGGGCCGAAGGCCACGTCCTCCCGCACGGTCGGCATGAAGAGCTGGTCGTCCGGGTCCTGGAAGACGATGCCGACCTTGCGCCGGATCTCCGCCATGTGCCGTTTGCCGACCGGGAGTCCGGCCACCGTCACGGTGCCGGTGCCGCCGGTCAGGATGCCGTTGAGATGGAGGACGAGGGTGGTCTTGCCCGCGCCGTTCGGGCCGAGCAGCGCGACCCGCTCGCCGCGTCCGATAGTGAAGTCGACGCCGAAGAGGGCCTGGTGGCCGTCGGGGTAGGCGAAGGCGAGGCCGGAGACCTCCAGAGAAGCAGTCACAGAGTCCATCCCAGCAGACATACGACGAGGGCGGCGGCGGGGAGGGCGAGCGCGTACGACCACTGTGCCCGGGACGCGGACACCTCGTCGATGACCGGCATCGAACCGGCGTACCCCCGGCTCACCATCGCGAGATGCACGCGCTCCCCGCGCTCGTAGGAGCGGATGAACAGCGCACCCGCGGATTTCGCGAGCACCCCCCAGTGCTTGACCCCGCTCGCCTCGAAACCCCGGGACTCCCGCGCGATCCGCATCCGCCGCATCTCGTCCGTGATGACATCGCCGTACCGGATCATGAAGGAGGCGATCTGTACGAGGAGCGGCGGGAGCTTCAGCCGCTGGAGTCCGAGGAGCAGCTCGCGCAGTTCGGTGGTGGAGGCGAGGAGTACGGAGGCGGCGACGCCCAGGGTGCCCTTGGCGAGGACGTTCCAGGCGCCCCACAGGCCGTTCACGCTCAACGACAGGCCGAGCACGTCCACCCGCTCGCCCTCCGCCACGAACGGCATCAGCACCGCGAAGGCGACGAACGGTATCTCGATCAGCAGGCGCTTCAGGAGGAAACCGGCCGGTACCCGGGCCTTGAACGCCACCCCCGCGAGGAGCGCCGCGTACAGCGCGAACGCCCACATCGCCTCGCGCGGTGTGGAGACCACCACGATCACGAAGGCGAAGGTCGCGGCCAGCTTGGTGTGCGGGGGCAGGGCGTGCACGGGTGAGTGCCCGTGCCGGTAGAGCTTGTGTGCGTGGCCCGCGCCCATCGGATCAGACGCCTTCGGGGACGGAGGTGGGCGAGGCGTCGGTCGTACGGCGCCTGCGGATCGCCCAGAAGACGCCGCTGCCCGCGACGACGGTGACGCCGACGCCGATGACGCCGGCGAGGCCGCCGGAGATCCGGGCGTCGGAGACGTCCTTGACGCCGTAGTCGGCGAGCGGCGAATCGGCCGAGGCGTGCTCCTCGGTCTTCTTGTCGATGCCGTGGTCCGCGGCGACCTTCTCCAGGCCGTCGGGGTTGGCGGAGGCGTAGAAGCTCACGAACCCGGCGAGGACGAGGGAGGTGACGAGGCCGGTGATCCACACCTTGCGGTGCGAGGTGCGGGCGGCCACGGGAAGTTCGGGAGCGGGCGCGTCCACCAGTTCGTCGCCGACGCGCAGCTTGAGCCGCTGCCGCAGACCGCGCGCCCCGTAGACGAGGTCCGGCCGTACGGCGATGACCGCACCGACCGTCAGCGCGGTGATCGCGGCCTCGCCGATGCCGATGAGGACGTGCACGCCGATCATGGCCGTGGCGACCTTGCCGATCGAGACGTCGGTGGTGCCGCCGACCGCGTAGAGGAGGGTGAAGGCGACGGCGGCGGCCGGGACGGACAGCAGCGCGGAGACGAAGGCGGCGGCGGTGAGGGAGCGGCGCCCCTGCGGGAGCACCTTCACCAGGCCGCGGAAGACGGCGTACGACACGACCGTCGTGACGATCGCCATGTCCGTGATGTTCACGCCGAGCGCGGTGAGACCGCCGTCCGCGAAGAGGATGCCCTGCATGAGCAGGACCACCGACACGCACAGGACCCCTGTGAAGGGGCCGACGAGTATCGCCGCGAGGGCGCCGCCGAGCAGATGTCCGCTGGTCCCGGCCGCGACCGGGAAGTTCAGCATCTGTACGGCGAAGATGAAGGCGGCGACCAGGCCGGCGAGCGGCGCCGTCCGCTCGTCGAGCTCGCGGCGGGCGCCGCGCAGGCTCACGGCGATGGCACCGGCGGCGACTACTCCGGTGACCGCGGAGACCGGGGCGTTGATGAATCCGTCAGGGACATGCACCGTTCGAGGATAGCGCCTTGTTGCGAACCTCTTGCAAGAGCGAGGCGCCTATGAATAACCCGGGCCCCTCGCCGGAAAGGCGCAGAAAAGATGCTGGAAAGGTGCCGGGAGGGTGCCGGGAGGGTGCCGGGAGGGTGCCGGGAAGTGCCAGGGAGGATCCGGGGGCGGATTCCAGGGAATGTGCGACATTGGAGTGGTGGCGGATTCACAGATTCCGCACAGGTAACGCAGCGTGAGGAGCCGGCTTATGTCCGCCGTCGAACAGTACGCACGCGCCCACATCGTCACCGACACGGCAGACTCCACCGAGGACGAACGGCAGGCCGTCCCGGTTGCGCTCCGCTACGACCCCGAGGATGATCCCCGCCAGGTGCACGTCACGCTGCCCGGCCCGCACGACTGGGCCTTCTCCCGGGACCTCCTGGAGCGGGGGCTCCGTGTTCCCGTCAGCAGCGGTGACGTGAGTGTGTGGCCGTGCGGCCGAGTGCAGGCGGTCATGGAGTTCCACTCACCGGACGGGGTGGCGGTCGTGCAGGTCGATACGAAGGCCCTGATCCGCTTCCTGCGCCGCACCTACATGGCAGCCGGCACCCCGGTGTCGCGCTAGGGCCTGTCCGGCGGATCAGGTTGCAGGGAAGCACCGGCACCTCGTAGGTGCCGGCAAGCCCCGCGTCCGCGGCATGATCCGCCGGACAGGCCCTAGGGCTCCGCCCGGCGTCAGCTGCCCGCCTTGAGCAGCGCCGCCACGATCGGTCCCGCCGTGTCTCCGCCGTGGCCGCCCTGCTGGACCACGCCCGCCGCTGCCAGGTCGCCGTGGTACGCGGTGAACCAGCCGTTCGGCTTCTTCTGGCCGTCGACCTCGGCGGAGCCCGTCTTCGCGCCGTAGTCGGGGCCGAGGCCGGACATCGCCTCCGCTGCCGTGCCGTACGCCGCCGTGTACTGCATCAGTTCACGGAGCTGGGAGAGGGTGGACGCGGACAGGGTGCGGGACGCCTTGGCGAGCGTCCGGTCGTCCACCGTCGGGGACACCAGGTAGGGCTGGCGGAAGGTGCCCGACTGGACCGTCGAGGCGACGGACGCCATGTTCAGCGGGTTCATCCGGACCCCGCCCTGGCCGATCAGCGACGCCGCCATCGAGGCCGCCGACTGCACCGGCACCGAGCCGTCGAAGGACGGCACGCCGATGGCCCAGTTGTTCAGGCCGAGACCGAACACCTGCTGGGCCTGCGTGGTCAGGTCGCTGTTCTCCAGCTTCTTCGCCTGGCTGATGAAGGCCGTGTTGCAGGACCGCGCGAAGCTCGCCTTGAACGTGCCGCCGGTGATCTTGAAGTTGTCGTCGTTGTGGAACTTCCAGCCGCCGTACGTCACGGTCTTGGGGCAGGGGTGCTCCTTGTCGGCCGAGGCGAGCCCCTTGTCGATCAGCAGTGACGACGTGATGACCTTCATCGTGGAGCCGGGGGCCAGGGAGCCCTGGAAGGCGGTGTTGAAGCCGTGGCTCTGGTTCGCGACGGCGAGGATCTCGCCCGTCGAGGGACGCATCACGACCACCGACGACCGGGCCTTCTTGGTCACCTGCTGCTCGGCGTTCGCCTGGAGGGCGGGGCTGAGCGTCGTCTTCAGCGTGCCCGGCGTGCCCTCGCTGAGCGCCAGCAGTGTCTTGTCCGGGGTCTTCTCGGCGCCCTTCTCGGCGGCCTTGCGGACCACACGCAGCTCGACGCCCGCCGTGCCGCCGGCCGTCTTGCCGTACTTCTCGCGCAGCCCGTCGAGGACCGTGCCCAGCGAGGGGTACTTGGCCACGGTCAGCTCACCGCCGTCGCGGTCGAGCGCGGTGATCGGGGGAGTGCCCGCCTCGCCGGTGACCAGACGGTCGCCGTCCTGCAGGTCCGGGTGCACGACGGACGGCTTCCAGCCGACCAGCGCCGCACCGTCCTTCGCCCGTCGCACGACGGTCAGCTTCGACTCGTACGCCAGCGGCTTGCTCTTGCCCTTGTACGTGACGGTGGCCTTGACGGAGAAGGGGACGGACGCCCCCGACGCCTTGCCCGCCGTGAGCTTGACGCCGGTGATGTGGGCGTCCTTGGTGACGCCGGTGAGCGCGGTTTCGGCGGCCGCCGAGTCGTCCGTGGCGGCGGCCGCCTTCGCGACGTCACCGCTCTGCCAGGCGGTGAGGAACCGGTTGGTCAGTTTGGTGACCTCGGTCGCCGACGGGGGACCGGTCTTCACCGCCTGCTCGTCGGCGGCCGTCGCCGTCCGCTCACCGGCCGCCGCACCGCCGCCGTACAGGCTGTAGGCGCCGAACGCCCCGCCGCCGACGACGACCACGGCGATCAGCCCGCCGATCACGGCGGGCTTCGTCTTCTTCCTTTGCTCGGCGACGCGCCTTCTGTTGCCCACAGCTCCCGATCCTCCTGAGGTTTCCCGGTCCCCCGGTACTCTCACGCCCCCCAACGAGAGCCCCCACCCTAGAGTCCCGCCCTGGCAGGGGTGACTTCAGCCGCCCGTTCGTAGCACAGCTGCGACGATCGGACCGGCCGCGTCGCCGCCGTGACCGCCCTCCTGGGTCATCGCGGCGGCCGCGATGTCGTTGCGGTAGCCGGTGAACCAGCTGTTCGACTTGGACTGGCCGTCGACCTCGGCGGAACCGGTCTTGGCGCCGATGCTGCCGCCGCCGAGTCCGGCCATCGCCTTGGCGGCGGTGCCGTAGACCGCGGTGCGGTTCATCATGGCGCGCAGCTGCTCGACCGTGCTCTGGGACAGGCCCTTCGCCTGGGCGAGCGGCCGGTCGTCGAGCGAGCGCGGCACGATCACCGGCTGCCGGAAGGCGCCCGTCATCGCCGTCGCGGTCACCGAAGCCATGTTCAGCGGGCTCATCTGGACCTGGCCCTGGCCGATCATGTTGGCGGCCGTGTCCGGGCCGCCGGAGGCCGGGACGGAGCCGTCGAAGGACGGGATACCGGTCTTCCAGTTGTTCTGCCCGAGACCGAAGCGCTCCTGTGCCTCATTGGTGAGCGAGTCGACCTTCACAGAGTCCGCGTAGCTCACGAACGCCGTGTTGCAGGAGCGTGCGAAGGACTCGGAGAGGGTGGCGTTCAGGTTGGGCTTCATGCCTGTGAGGTTGTGGAAGGTCTGGCTCTGCCAGGTCGCGGTGTCCGGGCAGGTCGCGGGGCCGTTGGCCGTCGTGATGCCGTTGTCGATGAGCGTCGCCGCGCTGATGATCTTCATGGTGGAGCCGGGCGCGAGCTTGCCGAGGAACGCCGCGTTGAAGCCGTCCTCCCGGTGGTTGGCGACCGCCAGCACCTCACCGGTGCTCGGCTTCACGGCCACCACGGACGACTCGGCGTACTGCGTCACCGCCTTCTCCGCCGCGGCCTGCGCGCTCGCGCTGAGCGTCGTGCGCAGCTTGCCCGCCTCACCCTTGGCGAGGGTCACCAGGGTCGTGTCGCCCGCGTTCCCGCCCACGTCCCCGCTCTCGTGGCGGATCGCCAGCTCGATGCCGGCCGTGCCGCCCGCCGCGTCGCCGTACTTCTCGCGCAGCGCGTCCAGGATCGGACCGAGCGACGGGTACTTCTCCTTGGTCAGGACGACGTCGTTGCGGTCCACGGCCTCGATCGCCGGGCTGGCCGACTCGCCCGTGACCAGCGTGTCGCCGTCCTTCAGCTCGGGATGGACGACGGACGCCTGCCAGTCCACCAGCGCCTTTCCGGTGGTGACCCCGCGGACGACGGTCAGCGAGTCGTCGTACGAGAGGGGCTTGGACTTCCCCTCGTAGGAGACCGTCGCCTTGACCGAGTAGGGCACGGTCGCGCCGGACGGTGTGCCCGGCGTTATCCGCACCCCGGTGATGTGCGCGTCGTCGCGGTAGCCGGTCAGCAGCGACGTCGCGGCCTCCGCGTTGTTCGTGTACGCCGCCGCGGTCGCCGCGTCGCCCTTCTCCCAGGCCGCGAAGAACTTCGCCGAGGCCGCCTTGACCTCCGCACTGCTCGGCGGCCCGGTCCGCACCGGCGCGGGCTCGTCCGCGCTCGCGGTCCCACCGCCGCTCAGCGCGTTCATCACGTTGAACGCGCCGTACCCGGCACCCCCGACCATCACGGCGAACACACTGCCGACGATGGCCGCCTTTGCCCCCTTGCGCATGGCATTCCCCTCCCCGTAATTCCTTGCACTGTAGGGCGGAGGGGGGACAGCCGTGACCGGTGTTGCGGGATGTTGTCCGAACAGAGATCAGAGTCAGGCAGGCGCCCTAGACCCAGGTGTCCAGCCACATCCGTGAACGCCAGGAGTCGATCGGGATCGCCTGGCCGGTGTAGATCGGCCAGAAGTAGATGAAGTTCCAGGCGATCAGCAGGACCAGGACGCCCGCGCTCGCCGCGCCGATCACCCGGCGGCGTTCGCCGGCGCCGGGTGGGCCGAGGATGGCGCCGATCATCATGGCGACGGCCAGGCACAGGAACGGGACGAAGATGATGGCGTAGAAGAAGAAGATCGTGCGCTCCTGGTACATGAACCAGGGCAGGTAGCCGGCCGCGATGCCGCAGGCGATCGCGCCCGCGCGCCAGTCGCGGCGGAACGCCCAGCGCCACAGCACGTAGGCGATCGCGAAGCAGGCCGCCCACCACAGGAGCGGGGTGCCCAGGGCCAGCACCTCACGGGCGCACTTCTCGCCCGCGTCCGTGGGGCAGCCGTCCTTGCCGGGGACCGGGGACTCGTAGAAGAACGAGACCGGGCGGCCCATGACGAGCCAGCTCCACGGATTCGACTGGTACGTGTGCGGGGAGGAGAGGCCGACGTGGAACTGGTACACCTCGTGCTCGTAGTGCCACAGGCTGCGCAGCCAGTCGGGGAGGAAGGTCCAGCTGCCGCCCTTGCCGTCCGTCGCGGCCCAGTTGCGGAAGTAGCCGCCGGTGCCGTCCGTGGGGGAGAGGATCCAGCCGGTCCAGGAGACGAGGTAGGTGACGATCGCCACCGGGACCGTCGCCAGGAAGGTGATGCCGGTGTCGTGCTTCAGGACCGCGGTGTACGGGTGACGGGCGCCCGCGACCCGGCGCGAGGCGACGTCCCACAGCACCGCCATCACACAGAACGCGGCGATGACGTACAGACCGCTCCACTTGGTGCCGAGAGCGAGGCCCAGCATGAGACCGGCCACCCAGCGCCAGGGACGCCACCCCAGGCGGGTCGTCTCGGCGGTGTGCGCGTCCGGGCGTACGACACCGTCCTCGTCCGCGGGCAGCGCCGCCGCCAATCGGGCGCGCGCCCTGTCGCGGTCCACCACCAGACAGCCGAAGGCCGCCAGCACGAAGAACATCAGCACGCCGTCGAGCAGCGAGGTGCGGCTCATCACGAAGTGCAGCCCGTCCACCGCCATCAGCGCGCCCGCCAGGCAGCCCAGGAACGTCGAGCGGAACAGGCGGCGCCCGATCCGGCACAGCAGCAGCACCGACAGTGTGCCGAGCAGGGCCGTCATGAAGCGCCAGCCGAACGGGTTGAACCCGAACATCCATTCGCCGAGCCCGATGACGTACTTGCCGACCGGGGGATGGACGACGTACGAGGCGTCGGTGGGGATCGAGACATGACCGCTGTTCTGCAGGATCAGGTCGTTGGCGTTCTTGTCCCAGTTGACCTCGTACCCGCGGTGGAACAGCGCCCAGGCGTCCTTGGCGTAGTACGTCTCGTCGAATATCACCTTCTTCGGGCTGCCCAGGTTCCAGAACCGCATCAGCCCCGCCATCAGCGTGACCAGGAGCGGGCCACCCCAGCCCGACCAGCGCGTGATGCGCTCGGCGATCTCGTGGCGCACCCCGAACGCGGCCCAGATACGGGGGCTGGGCTGGGCGTACGGAGGCACGAGGCGGTCGCGTACATCGCTGGTCGGCCTTGCCGTGTAGCCGAATCGGCGCAGCCGCTGTTGCCAGGACGGCGGCTGCTTTTCGGTGGCCTGGCCCTGCCGGGTGTCCGTCGAGGACGCGGTACTGGTCACCGCGCCATCGTAGGGAACGGGTCTGTGGGAGTCCCGTGCACGGGCCGTAAAGGGCGGATGAGGCTGTCGCGAAGTGCCCCTGAGAGGATGGAACCGTGACAGGAACCCTTGTTTTGGCAGGCACTCCCATCGGCGACGTGGCCGATGCCCCGCCCCGGCTCGCTCAGGAGCTGGAGAGCGCGGACGTCGTCGCCGCCGAGGACACCCGGCGGCTGCGCCGGCTGACCCAGGCGCTGGGCGTGCAGCCCACCGGGCGTGTCGTGTCGTACTTCGAGGGCAACGAGGCGGCCCGCACGCCGGAACTCGTCGAGGCGCTGGCCGGCGGGGCGCGCGTGCTGCTGGTGACCGACGCCGGGATGCCGTCCGTGTCGGATCCCGGGTACCGGCTGGTCGCGGCGGCCGTCGAGAAGGACATCAAGGTCACCGCCGTACCGGGGCCGTCCGCCGTGCTCACCGCGCTCGCGCTGTCCGGGCTGCCCGTCGACCGCTTCTGCTTCGAGGGGTTCCTGCCGAGGAAGGCGGGCGAGCGGCTCTCGCGGCTGCGGGAGGTCGCCGACGAGCGCCGGACGCTCGTCTACTTCGAGGCGCCGCACCGGCTCGACGACACCCTCGCCGCGATGGCCGAGGTCTTCGGCGACGCACGCCGGGCCGCCGTCTGCCGCGAGCTGACCAAGACGTACGAGGAGATCAAGCGCGGGGGGCTGGGAGAGCTGGCCGCCTGGGCCGCGGAGGGCGTGCGCGGGGAGATCACCGTCGTGGTCGAGGGAGCGCCCGAGAAGGGCGCCGGGGAACTGGACGCCGAGGAGCTGGTGCGCCGGGTGCGGGTGCGCGAGGAGGCGGGGGAGCGGCGCAAGGAGGCCATCGCGGCGGTCGCGGCCGAGGCCGGGATTCCCAAGCGCGAGGTCTTCGACGCGGTGGTCGTGGCGAAGAACGCCGAGAAGGCGGAGCGAAGCGCTCCGTAGGCGCTGTGTAGCCGCTCCGCAGGTGCTCCACGGACGTTCCATGGAGCGCAGGGGGGCGCGAAGCGCCCCATCGACGGGCAAAGGAGCGCCGTCGAAGGCAAAGCTCAGGCCTGCTCCCACAGCCGCTGCGGCAAGGAAAGGCCAAGACGGCTCCAACACTCGACAGGTCTGATGCGCTCGCGCCGGCGGAGGCGTCCACTGGTCGAAGGGGCGTACCCGCCCCGTCGACCAGCGGACACCAGGAGCTGGAATGAGTGAGATCGCGGGCCGGACCGGCCACCGCAGCGCGGCTACCGCCGTCGTCCATGAGTCGTATTCCTTCGCCTGCATGCGTTGCGGGCACGGCTGGGAGCAGTCGTACGAGATAGAGCACCACCACGACGCCGCGGGCAGCGAGTTCGTGATGTACGTGGCGAACGGCCGTGTCGTGCCGTCGCCCCTGAGCCGCCCCTCCTGCCAGAACTGCGACGGACACGTGGTGCGCATCATGCGCGCCGGTCAGGTGTCCTCCGTCCAGAGCTCCATGCAGCACACGCAGAGCCCGCACCGCGCGGTGCCGCGGCAGCCGGAGGAAGTCCTCGACGAGGCCCACGACGGAACTCTCGACCAGCCGGCCCTGCCCAAGGAGCCGCACCACTGGCACCTCTCCGATCTGCTGCACCCCTTCCACCACCGCAAGGCAAGCTGACACCCGCCCGAAGAGGCTCGGCATGCCCCTTTCGTAGGATCGGGGCATGCCCTCCGACAAGACCGAAAAGACCGAAGCGCCGCCCCTCCCCGAACCCCTGCGGGTGCCCGTCGCCGACTCGCACACCCACCTCGACATGCAGTCCGGCACCGTCGAGGAAGGCCTCGCCAAGGCCGCGTCGGTCGGGGTGACCACGGTTGTCCAGGTCGGCTGCGACGTGAACGGCTCGCGCTGGGCCGCGCGGACGGCTGCCGAGTACGACGCCGTCCACGCGACGGTCGCGCTGCACCCCAATGAAGCGCCCCGCATCGTGCACGGCGACCCGGACGGCTGGTCCCGCCAGGAGGCGAGGGGGCCCGGCGGTGACGGCGCCCTGGACGAGGCCCTCGCCGAGATCGACCGCCTCGCCGCCCTCTCCCAGGTCAAGGGCGTGGGCGAGACCGGGCTCGACTACTTCCGCACGGGCCCCGAGGGCAAGGCCGCCCAGGAACGGTCCTTCCGCGCCCACATCGAGATCGCCAAGCGCCACGGGAACGCGCTGGTCATCCACGACCGAGACGCCCACACCGACGTGCTGCGCATCCTCAAGGAGGAGGGCGCCCCGGAGCGGACCGTCTTCCACTGCTACTCCGGCGACGCCGAGATGGCCGAGATCTGCGCCGGCGCGGGCTACTTCATGTCCTTCGCCGGCAACATGACCTTCAAGAACGCCCAGCCGCTGCGCGACGCGATCGCCGTGGCCCCGCTGGAACTCCTCCTCGTCGAGACCGACGCGCCCTTCCTGACGCCCGCGCCGTACCGCGGACGGCCCAACGCTCCTTATCTCATTCCGGTCACGGTGCGTGCCATGGCGGCCGTGCGGGGCATCGGCGAGGACGCGCTGGCGACAGCCCTCTCGGCGAACACGGCACGCGCTTTTGATTACTGAGGGATAACGTTTCCGGCGCTTTCCCCGGGCCGCGTCTCAGGCGAGTGTCGCGACACAGCGTAGCCGCGTTGCTTGGGAGAGTGACGATCGCTCCGCTAGGTTCTGGTCGCCCACCCCTCTCCCGCCACCACCCTGCTTGAGCCCTTCGGGCGCACCTTTTACTCCACCGGCCCCCTGGAGCGTGTCGTCGTGAGCAACTCGCAGTACGAGACGTATGGCCTGGCTGGAACGTCGTACGACTACGTCGAGACCTACGAGAGTGACGAGAACCCTGAGCCGTACGGTGACGGCTACGCGGACTCGGACACCTATCGGCCGGCGTACGAGGTGGCTCAGTCGCAGGCCCCGACCGAGCCGATGCTGCCCCGGCAAGGGGCAGGGCAGACGGGTGACGCGGGGGCGCCCCGGGTGGGCGGTCGGGCCGCGGCCCGGCGCGAGGCTCGGCGCAGACGGGCCGCCGAGCGCCCCGATCCGCTGCGCCGGCTGCTGCCGCAGGCGCTGGTCGTCGCCTTCCTGGCGGGCGGCACCTCCGCCTTCGTCGCCAACGACAAGGCCATCGAGCTCAGCGTCGACGGGAAGCCGCGCACGCTGCACACCTTCGCGGACGACGTGACCGAACTGCTCGCCGACGAGGGCGTGCGGGTGGGCGCGCACGACGTCGTGGCACCGGCCCGGGGCACCGCGCTGGCCAGCGGCGACGAGGTCGCGGTCCGCTACGGGCGTCCCGTGCATCTCACCCTCGACGGACACCGGCGCCGGGTGTGGACGACGGCGCACACCGTGGACGGGGCGCTGGAACAGCTGGGGGTGCGTGCGGAGGGGGCGTATCTGTCGGCCTCGCGCTCCCGGCGCATCGGCCGTGAGGGACTCGCGCTCGATGTGCGTACCGAGCGCACGGTGACGATCATGGCGGACGGGCGGGCGCGGACGATCCGTACGAACGCGGCGACCGTGGCGGAGGCCGTCGAGGAGGCCGGGATCACTCTGCACGGCCAGGACACGACGTCCGTCCCGCTCGGGAGCTTTCCGCGGGACGGCCAGACGGTCACCGTCATGCGGATCACCGGGACCAGGGAGATCCACGAGGAGCTGATCCCGTTCGAGGTGCAGCGGACGAGTGATCCTTCGTTGTTTCGTGGCACGGAGGTCGTCGAGCGGGCCGGGGAGGCGGGGGCCCGGCGGGTCACGTACCTGGTGCGGACGGTCAACGGGGTCAAGCAGAAGCCGAGGCGGCTCAGGTCCGAGGTGGTGCGGTGGCCTCGGGCGCAGGTGGTGAGGGTCGGTACGAGGCCGCTGCCGGACTCGGTGCAGGGCGCCGACCATCTGAACTGGGCCGGGCTCGCGGCCTGCGAGTCGGGGGGCCGGCCCGGGGCCGTGGATCCGTCCGGCACCTACGGCGGCCTGTACCAGTTCGACACCCACACCTGGCACCGCCTCGGCGGCTCCGGCCGCCCCCAGGACGCGCCCCCCGCGGAACAGACCCTCCGGGCGAAGAAGCTGTATGTGCAGCGGGGGGCGAGTCCTTGGCCGCATTGTGGGGGGCGGTTGCGGGGCTGAGGTCGCTTCACTTCGCCCCCGCCGCCCCTACCCGTCCCATCCGTACCTGGGGGCTCCGCCCCCAGACCCCCGTTCGGCCTTGAACGGCCTCGTCCTCAATCGCCGGACGGGCTGAGATGCCTCAGGGGCGCGGGGCTGTGACGTTGTGCGGCTCCGCCGCGTGGGCGCGCCCAGCCCCCACCGCCCCGCAGCAAATCAACAATCTGCCGGGGGTCCGGGGGCGGAGCCCCCGGGGATGGGACGGGTAGGGGCGGCGGGGGCGAGAAACCAACGCCGCCCCGCCACCCCCGTACCCTTGGTGCGTGAGCAGCCCCACCCCCGACGCCCTCCTGGGCCCCGCCGACATCCGCGAACTCGCGGGCACCCTCGGCGTACGGCCCACCAAGCAGCGCGGCCAGAACTTCGTGATCGACGCGAACACCGTGCGGCGCATCGTGCGCACCGCCGACGTCCGCCCCGACGACATCGCGGTCGAGGTCGGCCCCGGCCTCGGCTCGCTGACCCTCGCCCTGCTGGAGGTGGCCGACCGGGTCATCGCCGTGGAGATCGACGACGTACTCGCCGGAGCGCTGCCCTCGACCATCGCCGCCCGCATGCCGGACCGCGCCGAGCGGTTCACGCTCGTGCACTCCGACGCCATGCGGGTGAGCGAGCTGCCGGGCCCCGCGCCCACCGCGCTCGTCGCCAACCTGCCGTACAACGTCGCCGTGCCGGTCCTGCTGCACATGCTCGAAACCTTCCCGACCATCGAGCGCACGCTGGTGATGGTGCAGGCCGAGGTCGCGGACCGGCTCGCCGCCGCCCCCGGCTCGAAGGTGTACGGCGTCCCGTCCGTGAAGGCCAACTGGTACGCCGACGTGAAGCGCGCCGGCTCGATCGGACGGAACGTCTTCTGGCCCGCCCCGAACGTCGACAGCGGGCTCGTCTCGCTGGTGCGGCGGGCGGAGCCGCTCAAGACCACGGCCTCGAAGCAAGAGGTGTTCGCCGTCGTCGACGCCGCCTTCGCCCAGCGCCGCAAGACGCTCAGGGCGGCCCTCGCGGGGTGGGCGGGTTCGGCCCCCGCCGCGGAGGCCGCGCTCGTCGCCGCCGGTGTCTCGCCGCAGGCACGCGGGGAGTCGCTCACGGTCGAGGAGTTCGCCCGTATCGCCGAGAACCGTATCGCCGGGAACGCCGAAAACGCTGAGAACAAGGAGAGCGCCCAGCCGTGACGGAGACGGTGACAGTACGCGTCCCTGCCAAGGTCAACGTCCAGCTCGCGGTGGGCGGCGCCCGCCCCGACGGCTTCCACGACCTGGCCAACGTCTTTCTCGCGGTCGGCCTGTACGACCGCGTCACCGTGACCCCGTCCGACGAGCTGCGCATCACCTGCGAGGGTCCGGACGCCGACCAGGTACCCCTCGACCGTACGAACCTGGCGGCCCGCGCGGCGCTCGAGCTCGCCCGCCGCCACGGCGTCGAACCCGCCGTCCACCTCCACATCATCAAGGACATCCCCGTCGCGGGCGGCATGGCGGGCGGCAGCGCCGACGGCGCGGGCGCGCTCGTCGCCTGCGACGCCCTGTGGGGTACGAACGCCTCCCGCGACGAACTCCTCGACATCTGCGCCGAGCTGGGCAGCGACGTGCCGTTCAGTCTGGTGGGCGGGGCGGCGCTGGGCACCGGGCGTGGCGAGAAGCTCAGGGCCCTGGAGGTCGGCGGCACCTTCCACTGGGTCTTCGCGATGGCCGACCGCGGGCTGTCGACGCCGGCGGTCTTCCGCGAGTTCGACCGGCTGAACGACGGGGTGCGGATTCCCGAGCCCGTCGCCTCCCAGGGACTGCTCGACGCCCTGGCCAAGGGCGACCCCGCCGCCCTCGCGGCCGCCGTCTCCAACGACCTCCAGCCCGCGGCGCTCTCCCTCTTCCCGGCCCTCGCCGACACCCTCGCCGCGGGCCGCACGGCGGGCGCCCTTGCCGCGCTCGTCTCCGGCTCGGGTCCGACCACGGCCTTCCTCGCGCCGGACGCCGAGTCCGCGGCGACGGTCGCCGACGCGCTGCGCGCCTCCGGCACCTGCCGGGCGGTACGGGTCGCGGCGGGACCCGCGCCCGGCGCCACGGTCGTCTGACGGCCTGTACTCAGACGCGAGTTGAGTACGGGAGCGCTGACGCGGTGCGGGCCCGCGGCGCGACCGTACTCGTATGGGATCAAGCGCTCGTGACCTCGCCGCGGCCACGCCGGCCTCGCGCGACAAGTACATCGACCTGCTGCGGGTGGCCTCGCTCGGCACGGTGGTGCTCGGGCACTGGCTGATGGCCGCCGTGTCGGTGCGCGGCGACGGGCAGGTCGAGGTCGGGAATCTGCTCGCCGTGGAGCCCCGGCTCCAACTGCTCACCTGGGTGCTCCAGGTCATGCCGGTCTTCTTCTTCGTCGGCGGCTTCTCGCACGCGCTGTCGTACCGCTCGTTGCGGAAGAAGGGGGGCACAGCGCTGTACTCCGACTTCGTACGCGCCCGACTGCAGCGGCTGCTGCGTCCGACGGTGGTGTTCATCGGGGTGTGGGGGCTGGCCGCCCTGGTGCTTCAGCTCGCGGGTGAGGGCGGCGGGTTGCTGGATGTCTCGTTGCGTCTGGTCGCCCAGCCGTTGTGGTTCATCGGGATCTATCTGGCGATGGTGGCCTTCACGCCGCCGCTGCTCAGGCTGCATGAGATGTACGGGTGGGGCGCGTTCGGCGGGCTGGTGGCCGCGGCCGGGCTCGTGGACGTGGCTCGGTTCGGCTTCGGAGTGCCGTACGTCGAGTTCCTGAACTTCGCGTTCGTCTGGCTCGCCGTCCATCAGCTCGGATTCCTGCACGCGGACGGAAGGCTGGGGAGGCCGTACGTCCTCGCGGGCGCCGGGCTCGCCGGGGCCGTGCTCCTGGTGGCGTACGGGCCGTATCCGCTGTCCATGGTGGGTATGCCCGGCGAGAAGATCTCGAACATGGCGCCGCCCACCTTCGCGCTGCTGTGCCACGGGCTGTGGCTGGTCGGCGGAGTGGAGATGTTGCGGAGGTTTGCGGAGTGGTGGTTGCGCAGGCCGTCGGTGTGGCGCGCCGTCATTGCGGCCAACGGAATATCTATGACGGCATTTCTGTGGCACCTCACGGCGATGCTCGGGGTGTACGGGGCGCTGCTGACGCTGGGCGTGCGGCTGCCGGAGCCCGCCACGGGCGAGTGGTGGGCGCAGGTGCCGCCCAGGATCGTGGCGGCCGGGGTGCTGACGGGGCTGTTGGTCGCGCTGTTCCGGCGGTGTGAACGGCGCTCGTCCGTAAGGGAGTTGGCGTCCTCGTCCGCAGGTGGGAGGGGGGTCGCCGCCCTGGGTGTCACCCTCTGCCTCTTCGGGGTGCTCGGGCTTTCCATGGTCGGTTTCGGGGGGCTGCTGGACGGGCGTACGGCGGTGTTGGTCGCTGTCCGGGTGACGGCTCCGGTGGCGGTCGCGATGACGTTCGCGGGGTGGCTGTTGGTGGAGCGGGCGGGACGCGGGCGATCGAATATTGCATAAATATGCAGGCCGCCTGTTGCCTATGTCGCCGTAGTTCTATTCCTACCCATCGCCCTCATGGCCCCTTTCGCGCGCTCTGCCCCCTCGTATGGTGCTGGCATGATCAGGCGTCCCCGGTCTCTTGTTACCGGTGGTAAACCCGTGTGCGCGGCCGTGCCCGCGCGACGGACGAGAGGGGCTTCCCCATGGGTCACATGGACCACTTCAGTGCAGGATGGGTCACCCCCGTCCTGTCCTACGCGATGGCCTGCGTCGGTTCCGCACTCGGACTGCGGTGCACGCTCAGGGCACTCGAAGCCGACGGCGCCTCGAAACGGAACTGGCTGCTGATGGCCTCCGTCGCCATCGGCTCCGGCATCTGGACGATGCACTTCATCGCCATGATGGGCTTCAGCGTCGACGGGACGCCGATCCGCTACGACATCCCGCTGACCGTCCTCAGCCTGCTGATGTCGGTCGCCGTCGTCGGCGCGGGCGTCTTCACCGCCGGGTACGGGCGGTCCGCCGTGCGGGCCGTGGCGCTCGGCGGGATCGGCACCGGGCTCGGCGTCGCCGCCATGCACTACACCGGCATGGCCGCGCTCAACCTGCACGGCGAGGTCGGATACGACCCCACCCTCGTCATCGCCTCCGTCATCATCGCCATCGTCGCCGCGACCGCCGCGCTCACGCTCACCCTCATCGTGCGCGGGCCCGTGCTGGCCGCCGCCGCCGCGCTCGTCATGGGACTCGCGGTCAGCACCATGCACTACACCGGCATGTACGCCGTGAAGATCGACCTCGCGCCCAGCAGCGCCGCGCTCTCCGGAGCCACGTCCACCGAGTTCATCTTCCCGCTCGCCGTGGTGCTCGGTTCCTTCCTCTTCCTCACCTCCGCGTACGTCGCACTGTCCCCGACCGGCAAGCGCGAGGAGTCGGCTGCCGCCGCGCAACTGCTGCGTGAGGTCGAGCTGTCGACCGCGTGAGTCGCTGCGTGCGCTCGTGTGCCTTACGGCTGCTCGACTTCCTCCCCACAGCTGTCACCGACTTCCTCACCACAGCGCTCCCTGACTTCCTCACCACAGCGCTCCCTGACTTCCGCGCCGCAGCTCTCCCTGACTTCCGCCTCACAGCCCCCTGCGCCGCCCTCCGCTGCAACTCCCCCTGAACGAGGTTCCCGCCCATGCGTGTCCCCCGCACGCCCGCCCGGCTGCGCCCCAGATCGGTCCGCGCGAAAATCGTCTCGCTGCTGATGCTGCCCATCGTGTCCCTGATGGCACTGTGGGGCTTCGCCGCCGTGACCACCGCGTCCAGCATCGGCGACCTGGAACGCGCCAAGAGCGTCAACTCCGAACTGCTGACCCCTGTCGGCGACTTCGTCACCGCTCTGCAGGCCGAGCGGACCGCCACCCTCGCATACGTGGCAGCACCCGCGAGCCGTTCGCTCACCGCCCTGGAAACCGCGCGCTCCACCACGGACAAGGCCGCCTCCGTCCTGCTCGACGGCGTCAACGCCTCCAGCTCCGACGCCGAGCTGCTGAACGCCGGACTGCCCAGCCGTCTCGAACGTCTCCAGTCCGACGCGGGCGGGCTGACCGCACTGCGTTCGGAAGTCGGCGTGAAGGGGGCGGCGCCCTCGGCGGCGTACACGAAGTACTCCGCGATCATCGAGCACGGCTTCTCCGTCACCGGCGCACTCACCGGGGACGAGACCACCGACGCGACCTCCGAGGCCCGCGTCGTCCTCGAACTCTCCCGGGCGCGCGAGGCCGTCGCGCGAGAGCGGGCGCTGCTCGCGGCCGGGGGCGGGACCGGGACGCTGAGCGGCAGCCAGTACGCGCTGTTCGTCGGGGCCGTCGCCACACAGCGGGAGCTGCTGGAGCCTGCCGTCGCGGATCTGAAGGCCGAGCACCGGGCGGCGTACAACACTGTTCTCAAGGGCGATGGTTACGCGCGCTTGGTGGCCGTCGAGGATCAGGTGCGCGATGCCGGGCCGGGCGCCTCGGCCGTGTCTGCCGACTCCCTGAAGGGCTGGGACGGCGCTGTCAGCGGTGTCCTGGCCGGGCTGACCAAGGCGGAGGCCGGGGCCGGTACGGCCGCCGCGGCGAAGGCGAACCCGTTCGGCTGGGACACGCTCGGCGCGTCCGGGGTCGCGGTGGTGCTGGGTCTGGTGGGTGTGCTGCTGTCACTGCTGGTGTCCGTGCTGGTCGGGCGCGGCCTGATCGTCGAACTGCTCGATCTGCGCAACTCCGCGCTCGAGGTCGCCGGGCGCCGGCTGCCGCAGGCCATGCGGCGGCTGCACGCCGGGCAGGGCGTCGACATCGACGCCGAGGCGCCCATGCGGCGGCTGGTGGGCGACGAGCTGGCCCAGGTGGGCACGGCCCTGACCGCCGTCCAGCGGGCCGCGCTCAAGGCCGCGTCCGAGCGGGCCGAGCTGCTGAGCGGTATCTCGGGGGTGTACGTGAGCCTCGCGCGCCGCAGTCAGGTGCTGCTGCACCGCCAGCTCGACCTGCTCGCCACGATGGAGCAGCGGCAGCGGGACCAGGGGGAGCTGCAGGACCTCTACCGGGTCGACTACCTCGCGACGCGCATGCGGCGCCACTCCGAGAGCCTCCTCATCCTGTCCGGGATCGCGCCCGGACGAGGCTGGCGTACGCCGATCGCGCTTGCGGATGTGCTGCGGGCGGCGGTCGCGGAGATCGAGAACGCCACCCGGGTGCAGATCTGGGCCGTGCCGAGGGTGTCGGTGGCGGGCGGCTCGGTGGCGGACGTGATTCACCTGCTGGCCGAGCTCGTCGAGAACGCCGCCGCCTTCTCGCCGCCCAGCACGCAGGTGCAGTTGAAGGCCGCGCGGTTGCGGGACGGGGTGCTCATCGAGGTCGAGGACAGCGGCTTCGGCATGAACGAGGACGCCATGGCCGAGGCCAACCGGAAGATCCAGGCCCAGCGGGTCGATCTCCTCGACGCCAAGCAGATCGGGCTGTTCGTGGTGAACCGGCTGGCCGAGCGGCAGGGGCTGCGGGTGGAACTCCGCCCGACGCCGAGCGGAGGCGTCACCGCGGCCGTCCTCATTCCCGAGAGTCTGCTGCGGGATGACATGCCTGTGCATGATCGGGCGGTGGGGGACGGCGGCCAGGGGCATGGCCGCTCGCTGGCTCCGGCGTCGGCGCTGATCCCGCGGCAGCGGTTTTCTGACGGCTGAGGCGGGTGTTCCTCGCCCCCGCCGCCCCTACCCGTCCCATCCGTACCTGGGGGCTCCGCCCCCAGCCCCCCGTTCGGCCTGAACGGCCTCGTCCTCAAACGCCGGACGGGCTGAGACACCTAGGGGCGCGGGGAACTGCGCGCCCAGCCCCCACCGCCCTGCAGCCAAAGAACCACCTGCCGGGGGTCCGGGGGCGGAGCCCCCGGGGGACGGGACGGGTAGGGGCGGCGGGGGCGAGAACAGCCGAGGCCCGCCGGAGGCCGGGCGCAGACTACCCTTGAGGGTCGATCGTCCCCCTTGTCAGGAGAGAAATGGCCGTCAACCTGGTCAATGTCGAGTCCGTCAGCAAGGTGTACGGCACCCGTGCCCTGCTCGACGGAGTCTCCCTCGGCGTCAGCGAGGGCGACCGCATCGGCGTGGTGGGCCGCAACGGCGACGGCAAGACCACCCTCATCCGGATGCTCGCCAAGCTGGAGGAGGCCGACACCGGAAGGGTCACGCACTCCGGCGGCCTGCACCTCGGCGTACTCACCCAGCACGACTCGCTCGACCCCACGGCCACCGTCCGCCACGAGGTCATCCGCGACCTGGCCGACCACGAGTGGGCGGGCAACGCCAAGATCAGGGACGTACTGACGGGCTTGTTCGGAGGGCTGGACCTCCCCGGGTTCCCGCAGGGCCTCGACACCGTCATCGGCCCCCTCTCCGGCGGCGAACGCCGCCGCATCGCCCTCGCCAAACTGCTCATCGAGGAGCAGGACCTGATCATCCTCGACGAGCCCACCAACCACCTGGACGTCGAGGGCATCGCCTGGCTCGCCCAGCACCTGCGCGAACGCCGCTCCGCCCTGGTGTGCGTCACCCACGACCGCTGGTTCCTCGACCAGGTCTGCACCCGCATGTGGGACGTGCAGAAGGGCGATGTGTACGAGTACGAGGGCGGCTACTCCGACTACGTGTTCGCCCGTGCCGAGCGCGAGCGCATCGCCGCCACCGAAGAGGTCAAGCGGCAGAACCTGGTCCGCAAGGAGCTGGCGTGGCTGCGCCGCGGCGCCCCCGCCCGCACCTCCAAGCCCCGCTTCCGCGTCGAGGCCGCCAACGAGCTCATCGCGGACGTACCGCCGCCCCGCGACAAGAGCGAGCTGATGAAGTTCGCCAGCTCCCGGCTCGGCAAGACCGTCTTCGACCTCGAGGACGTGACCGTCCAGGCGGGCCCGAAGGTGCTGCTCAAGCACCTCACCTGGCAGCTCGGCCCCGGCGACCGGGTCGGCCTCGTGGGCGTGAACGGCGCCGGCAAGACCTCCCTCCTGCGCGCCATGGCCGAGGCCGCCCGCAGCGAGGGCGAGCAGCAGCCCGCGGCCGGCCGGATCCTCACCGGCAAGACCGTCAAGCTCGCCTACCTCTCCCAGGAAGTAACCGAACTCGACCCGGCCTTGCGGGTGTTGCAGGCCGTCCAGGCCGTGCGCGACCGCGTCGACCTCGGCAAGGGGCGGGAGATGACCGCGGGGCAGCTCTGCGAGACGTTCGGCTTCAACAAGGAGAAGCAGTGGACGCCGGTAGGAGACCTGTCCGGTGGTGAGCGTCGGCGGCTCCAGCTGCTGCGTCTGCTGATGGACGAGCCCAACGTCCTCTTCCTCGACGAGCCGACCAACGACCTCGACATCGAGACGCTGACCCAGCTGGAGGACCTGCTCGACGGCTGGCCCGGTTCGATGGTCGTGATCTCCCACGACCGGTTCTTCGTCGAGCGCACGACGGACAACGTGTTCGCGCTGCTCGGCGACGGCGCGCTGCGGATGCTGCCGCGCGGGATCGACGAGTACCTGGAGCGGCGCAAGCGGATGGAGGAGGTCGCCGCGGCCGCCGTACTCGCCGCCGCGCCGGCGTCCGCCAAGACCGCGTCCGCCGTGTCCGCCGCGGACGCGCGCGCCGCGAAGAAGGAACTGCAGAGGATCGAGCGGCAGCTCGACAAGATCTCCGAGAAGGAGACCAAGCTGCACGCCCAAATCGCCGACAACGCCACGGACTTCGGGAAGGTGGCCAAACTCGACGCCGAGCTGCGGGAGTTGGCCGGCGAGCGCGAGGATCTGGAGCTGCGCTGGCTGGAGCTCGCCGAGGACGCTTAAGACCGAAGACCGACCGGTGCGCGCACGTCCCGTGGAGGGGGTGTGAAAGCGCATAAAGAGGGCATCGCGGGCCGGTCCTCCCTTGGGGACAGGGGGAGGATCGGCCCGGGTCGTGCGCTTACCTCTCATCACACCCGTATGCGAGGAATTTTGATATTCCGGGGCACTTCTCTCCAGTAGGGGAAGCGCAACGTCGAACAAGCGTGTAGCTTCCGGGGATGGAGAGCCGGGGGGCTTCTAATCCGCGGGGAACCAGTGGGGATGTCTGGGGGGACTGGGGGGTTGCTCGATGGGAGTGCGGCTCATGGTGGTCGACGACCACCGATTGCTCGCCGAGGCGCTTGCCTCGGCGTTGAAGCTGCGGGGGCACCGGGTGCTCGCCGCGGCGGCGCCCGCCGCGGGTGCGGCGGAGCTGGTGATCACGAGGGCACCCGAGGTGTGCCTGATCGGTACGGCGACACCGGCCGAGCCGGGAATCTTCGACCCGGTGATCAAGATCAAACGGGAGCGTCCGCAGGTGGCGATCCTGGTCCTGGGCCCGGTCCCGAACCCACGCGGTATCGCCGCCGCGTTCGCGGCCGGCGCCTCGGGCTACGTACGCCATGACGAGCGCATAGAGGGTGTCGAGCGCGCGATCATGAAGGCGAGGTCGGGCGAGGCGGCGGTGGCCCCGGCTCTGCTCCAGGGCGCCTTCAGCGAGCTCCTCAACCCCGCCGCCCAGCCGGACGACGAGGGTCAGCGCCTGCTCCAGATGCTGACGCCGAGGGAGGTGGAGGTCCTGGTGCGGGTGGCCGACGGCGAGGACACCCGCCTGATCGCGGCCGGCATGGGCATCGCCCCGTCCACGGCACGGACCCACGTCCAGCGGGTCCTGATGAAACTGGGGGTGGGCTCGCGGCTGGAGGCGGCGGCGCTGGCGGCGCGTACGGGGCTGCTGGACCGGGCGGGGCCGGTGGCGCCGTCGCCCGCGCAACCGTGAACACCCTGGCGGAAAGTGTTCACGGTTTCCGGCACTCATGGGGTGGGGCGCACGTGTTACTGCGACGGTGGCCGCTCCTCCTCGGGCGCCGGCACCGGTACCGGCGCAGCCAGCGGGCGTAGCCACAGCCACACCAGGAAGAACAGGCCCAGGGCGAGCATGCCCAGGCCCGTCCAGAGGTTGATGTTGACGCCCTCCGCCTTGTCGAGGTCGGCGTCGGAGACGGTGAGGCCGGCGATCGTGACGATGATGCCGTAGACGACGAACAGGCCGCCGATGATGGTGCGGATGTCGAAGAGGCGGGCGGCGGTCGCGGACTGGTGCTCCAGCTCCGTGACCTCGCGCTGGAGGTCGCGGTCCGAGTAATGGTCGTGATGGTCGGACATGGTTTCTTAATCCTCCCTCGTCAGAATGAGATCGAACGAGACGAACGAGACGAACGAGATCAGAACGAGAACGGGATGTAGCAGGCCGCGGCCAGGATGATCGCGCCCCAGCCCAGCAGGGCCGGCTTGCGGTACCAGGCGTCGTCGCCGACGGCGGGCGGCTCGGCCATGCCGGGGGAGCGGGTGCCGTAGACCAAGCCCTGGAGGTCCTCCGTCGGCTTGGGAGCGGTGAAGAGCGAGACCGCCACCATCACCACCGCGCCGGCCACGAAGCCCGCGATCGCCGAGACGAAGTTGGCGCCCTGGTCGGAGGGGATGCCGATGATTCCCTGCTTGTAGATGACGAAGTAGTTGATCATCGCTGCCGTCGTGCCCGCCAGCAGGCCCCAGAAGCCCGACTTCACCGACGCCCGCTTCCAGAACATGCCGACGATGAAGACCACGAACATCGGCACGTTGAAGAAGGAGAAGAGGGTCTGGAGGTAGCTCATGATGTTGGAGAAGGACGAGGCCAGGAACGCCGTGCCGATCGAGGCCAGGACGCCGATCACGGTGATGAGGCGGCCGAAGCGGACGTAGTAGGTGTCCTCCCGGTCCTGCACCACATACCTCGCCCAGATGTCCGTCGTGAACACCGTGTTGAAGGACGAGACGTTGGCCGCCATGCCCGCCATGAAGGCCGCCAGCAGGCCGGTCACCGCGATGCCGAGCACGCCGTTGGGCAGGAGCTCCTGCATCAGGTAGGGAACCGCGTCGTTGTACTGGAGGCCCGAGCCCGCCGTGCCGATCTTCGGGACCAGGACCGCCGCCACCAGGCCCGGGATCATCACCAGGAAAACGACGAAGATCTTCGGGAACGCCGCGATCAGGGGCGTCCGCTGGGCCGCGGAGAGGTTCCTGGCCGACAGCGCGCGCTGGACCTCGGCGTAGTTCGTCGTCCAGTAGCCGAAGGAGAGGACGAAGCCGAGGCCCAGGACGATGGTCAGCCAGTTGGCGCCCAGCGGGTTGTCGCTGCCGATGCCCGTACCGCCCCACGCCGTCATGAAGTTAGCGCCGTGGCTCGCTTCGAGTGAGTCCTCCAGGCCGCCCCAGCCGCCCACCCGCTTCAGACCGAGTACGGCGATCGGGATCAGCGCGGCGAGGATGACGAAGAACTGCAGCACCTCGTTGTAGATCGCGGACGACAGACCGCCCAGCGTGATGTAGGCGAGGACGAAGAAGCCCGCGACGACGATCGCCACCCACTGCGGCCAGCCGAGCAGCGCCTCGACCACGATCGCCAGCGAGTAGAGATTGACGCCCGCGATGAGGATCGCGGCGAAGGCGAACAGGATCGAGCTCAGCAGATGCGCCGCTTTGTCGAAGCGGAGGAGCAGGAACTCCGGGACCGAACGGACCTTCGAGCCGTAGTAGAACGGCATCATCACCAGGCCGAGGAAGACCATGGCGGGAATGGCGCCGATCCAGTACCAGTGCACGGTGTAGACGCCGTACTGCGCGCTGTTCGCGGCCATGCCCAGGATCTCGGTGGCGCCCAGGTTGGCCGAGATGAACGCGAGGCCGGTGATCCAGGCGGGCAGCGAGCGCCCGGAGAGGAAGAAGTCGAGGCTGGTCTTGACCGAGCGCTTGGCGGCGAAGCCGATGCCGAGCACGACGACGAAGTAGATGCCGAGGATCGCGTAGTCGAGTCCGTTCGTGGGGAGCCGGAGCTCGGCAGCCAGGTGGGTCCCGGCTCCGTCGGCCAGGTAGGTGGAGGTGGGGGTAGGCATGCCGGTATCTATGCCCCATACGCCTCATAACGCTGCCCAAGCTTCACAGACACCCCCCCAAACCCCCAGGGCCATTGACGTTGCTGTTGCTTTGTGGTTTGTTGTGTTTGGTTATGTTGGGTGGTTTGGTGCGGTGTGGATGAGGAGTCCAGCGGTGAAGAAGACCTCGACCCGGTTGGCCGACGGTCGTGAGCTGATCTACTACGACTCACGCGACGACGTGGTGCGCGACGCCGTCGACCGACGTCCGCTCGATCGGACCGTCACCACCTCCCAGGTGCGCCGGGACCCCCTGCTCGGCGACTCGGTGGCGATCGCCTCGCACCGCCAGGGGCGCACCTATCACCCCCCGGCGAACGAGTGCCCCCTGTGCCCGTCCCAGGGCGACCGGCTCAGCGAGATCCCCGACTCCTCGTACGACGTCGCGGTCTTCGAGAACCGTTTCCCGTCCCTGGCCGGTGACTCCGGCCGCTGCGAGGTCGTCTGCTTCACCTCCGACCACGACTCGTCCTTCGCCGACCTGACCGAGGAGCAGGCGGGGCTCGTCCTGGAAGCGTGGACCGACCGGACCGCCGAGTTGTCCCACCTCCCCGCCGTCGAACAGGTCTTCTGCTTCGAGAACCGCGGTGCCGAGATCGGCGTCACCCTCGGCCACCCGCACGGGCAGATCTACGCCTACCCCTTCACCACCCCGCGTACGGCGCTGATGCTGCGCTCCGTCGCTGCGCACAAGGAGGCCACCGGCGGCGAGAACCTCTTCGACGAGGTCGTCGCGCGCGAGCTCGCGGAGGGCGAGCGGGTCGTCCTGGCGACCGAGCACTGGGTGGCCTTCGTGCCGTACGCGGCCCACTGGCCGTACGAGGTCCACCTCTACCCGCGCCGTCGCGTGCCCGACCTGCTCGGGCTCGACGAGGACGCACGCAAAGAATTCCCTCAGGTGTATCTGGAACTCTTGAGGCGCTTCGACCGGATCTTCGATGGGCCGGGTGGAAAGAAGGAAGGGGCGGGCGAACCTCCGACGCCGTACATCGCCGCCTGGCACCAGGCACCCTTCGGCGCGCTGGAGGAGTTCGAAGGCGTCAACCGGGACGACTTCGCGCTCCACCTCGAGCTTTTCACCATCCGCCGCACTTCCGGCAAGCTGAAGTTCCTCGCGGGCTCAGAGTCCGGCATGAGCGTGTTCATCAACGACGTGCCGCCGGAGTCCGCGGCCCAGCGACTGCGAGAGGTAGCGAGTTCATGAGTGGGAAGTACCTGGTCACCGGTGGCGCGGGCTATGTCGGCAGCGTCGTCGCGCAGCATCTGATCGAGGCCGGCCACGAGGTCACCGTCCTCGACAACCTTTCCACCGGCTTCCGCGAGGGCGTCCCGGCCGGGGCCTCCTTCATCGAGGGCGACATCCGCGACGCCGCCAAATGGCTGGACTCGTCGTACGACGCCGTGCTCCACTTCGCCGCGTTCTCACAGGTCGGCGAGTCCGTCGTCAAGCCCGAGAAGTACTGGGACAACAACGTCGGCGGCACGATGGCGCTGCTCGCCGCGATGCGCGAGGCGGGCGTCCGCAAGCTGGTCTTCTCGTCCACCGCGGCGACGTACGGCGAGCCGGAGCAGACCCCGATCGTCGAGTCCGCGCCGACCAGGCCGACCAACCCGTACGGCGCCTCCAAGCTCGCCGTCGACCACATGATCTCCGGTGAGGCGGCGGCGCACGGGCTGGGCGCGGTCTCCCTGCGCTACTTCAACGTGGCGGGCGCGTACGGGGAGTGCGGCGAGCGGCACGACCCCGAGTCGCACCTCATTCCGCTGGTGCTCCAGGTCGCGCAGGGCCGTCGGGACGCGATCTCCGTCTTCGGCGACGACTACCCGACGCCGGACGGCACCTGCATCCGCGACTACATCCACGTCGCGGACCTGGCCGAGGCCCACCTGCTCGCGGTCGAGGCCGCCACCTCCGGCGAACACCTCATCTGCAACCTCGGCAACGGCAACGGCTTCTCCGTCCGCGAGGTCATCGAGACCGTCCGCCAGGTGACCGGGCACCCGATTCCCGAGGTCATGGCCGCGCGCCGGGCCGGTGACCCGGCGGTGCTGGTCGCCTCGGCGGCGACCGCGCGCGAGCGGCTCGGCTGGAACCCGTCCCGCGCGGATCTCGCGGGGATCGTCGCGGACGCGTGGGCGTTCGCTCAGAACAGGGAGCAGTAATTCGGTGGGCGTACGCGAGGGCTTCGAAGAGCTGTACGGGGTGGAGCCGGAGGGCGTCTGGGCGGCGCCCGGCCGGGTCAACCTGATCGGCGAGTACACGGACTTCAACGAGGGGTTCGTGATGCCGCTCGCCCTGCCGCACACGGCGGTCGCGGCGGTGTCCCGCCGGGATGACGGCGTGCTGCGGCTGCACTCGGCCGACATCGAGGGGCCGGTCGTCGAGCTGCATGTCGACGAGCTGGCGCCGCTGACGAACACCAGCTGGGCCGCGTACCCGGCGGGTGTCGTCTGGGCGCTGCGCGAGGCGGGGCACACGATCACCGGTGCCGACGTGCATCTCGCGTCGACCGTGCCGACGGGCGCGGGCCTGTCCTCTTCCGCCGCCCTCGAGGTCGTGATGGCGCTCGCCCTCAACGATCTGTACGAACTCGGCCTCACCCGGCCCGAGTTGGCCCGGCTCGCGCAGCACGCCGAGAACGACTTCGTCGGGGTGCCCTGCGGAATCATGGACCAGACGGCGTCGGCGTGCTGCGTCGAGGGGCAGGCCCTGCACCTCGACTGCCGCGACCTGTCCATCCGCCAGGTCCCCTTCGACCTGGCCTCCCACGGGCTGGAGTTGCTGGTCGTCGACAGCCGCGTCAAGCACGCGCTGGGCGACGGCGAGTACGCCGAGCGGCGCGAAGGGTGCGAGGAGGGCGCACGGTTGCTCGGCGTCTCGCACCTGCGGGATGTCGCGTACGACGAGCTCGACGCGGCCCTCGCACGCCTCGACGACGAGCGCGTACGCCGTTACGTACGCCATGTCGTCTCGGACGATCACCGGGTGGAGCGCGTCATCGCGCTGCTGGACGCCGGTGACGTCCGGGCGATCGGCCCCGTACTGACGGACGGGCACGCCTCCCTCCGCGACGACCTGCGCATCTCCTGCGACGAGCTGGACCTGGTCGTCGCCACCGCCAACACCGCCGGCGCCCTGGGCGCCCGCATGACGGGCGGCGGCTTCGGCGGCTCGGCGATCGTGCTGGCCGAGTCCGCCGACGTGGACACGATCACCAAGGCCGTGACAGAGGCCTTCGCCGCCGCGGGCTACACGGCACCCCGGGTCTTCCCGGCGGTGCCTTCGGCGGGGGCGCGACGGGTGAGCTGAACCCCCGGGATCAGACCCCATCCACCCGCGCCCAGAGATTCAGCGCAGATATTTGGTCAATGTGTACTCGGTGATCCCCGGCGGATAGTCGGGGATCACGCACACGACCTCATACCCCTGCTTCTTGTAGAACTCGGGCGCCTGGAAGTCCCATGTCTCCAGGCGGGAGCCCGTGCAGCCGCGCTCCTCACGCGCCACGCGCTCCCCCTCGGCCAGCAGCCGGGAGCCGAGCCCCGCGCCCCGGTGCCGCTCGTCGACCCACAGATACGTCACGTGCAGCCACGTCGTCCAGGTGTGCCCGACCAGTCCGCCCGCGAGGGCGCCGGTGGCGTCCAAGAGCCAGATGTGGAGCGGAAGTTCCCGTTCACCAGGGCTTCCCCGCAGGGCACGGAGGACCGGAGATGCCTGTGTGTTGGTGTCGAGCAGCCGTCGGCGGAGCAGTTCACGCCGTTCTTTGTCGACTCCTGTCTCCATACGAAACATACGTCTCACCTTAAACGTGCTGGCCAATCAGTTCTGCAAATTGCCTTCCCCTCCCGGCCCCCGGCCTTACTCTGTGAACAGCGCCGGTGGGGGCCGGTGCTGATCAGGGGGCGAGACAGTCGGGTACGACGCCCGAAGTGGGGGTAGCAGTTCCGGTACGGCGGCGGCCGTGCGGCTGCGGTACCCCGTTTCCCGGCCCGGAGTTCGGGCTCGGAACACTTCGGGTGTCGTACCTGCGCCGGTCGTCCCCCGACCAGTGGGGGTTTCAGTGGTTCGCATTCGTGTCCTGGTCGTCGACGATCACCGCATCTTCGCCGAGTCGCTCGCCGCGGCCCTTGCCGCCGAGCCCGACGTCGATGTGTCCGCGGCCGGCAGTGGCCCCGCCGCGCTGCGCTGCCTGGACCGGGCGGCAGCGGAGGGCCGCAGATTCGACGTGCTGCTCGTGGACGCCGACCTGGGCGGAAATCTGCCCGGCGCCCGGCCCGCCGTACCTGTCCGGGAGGGCAATGAGGACGGGCTCGTCGACGGGATCTCACTGGTCGCGGGCGTCCGCGCCGGTCAGTCGAGCGTCCGCACCGTGGTCCTCGCCGAGAAGGACGATCCGCGACGGGCGGCCCTCGCCCTGCAGGCCGGTGCCTCGGGGTGGGTCGCCAAGGACTGCTCCCTCTCGCGACTCCTCACCGTCATACGAGGTGTGCTGCGCGACGAGACACATCTGCCGCCCGCCCTGCTCACGGGGGTCCTCAGGGAACTCACCGCCGCGCGCAAGCACCGCACCGAGAGCGAGCGGCTCGTCGAGTCGCTCACGCCCCGGGAGCGGGAAGTGCTGCGGTGCATGGTCGCGGGGCTGGGAAGGAAGGCCGTGGCCGAGCGGTTGTTCCTCTCCCCGCACACCGTCCGCACGCATATGCAGAACGTCCTGGGGAAGTTGGGCGTGCATTCCACTCTCGCCGCCGTCGCCCTTGCGCGCCGGGCCGGGGTCGGGCCCGTCGACCTAGCCGGGGATGTTGTCGAACGGGGCGGTCAACTGGCGTAGCAGCGCCGCCAGTTCCGCGCGCTGGGCGCCGCTGAGCTCTGCCAGGATCGCGCGCTCCTGTTCGAGGAGTCCGGCCAGTGCCTGGTCGGCGCGGTCGCGGCCCTCGTCGGTGAGGCGGACGAGCACGCCGCGACGGTCGCTCGGGTCGGGGAGGCGCTCCACCAGACCCTTCTTCGTCAGCCGGTCGATGCGGTTGGTCATCGTGCCGGAGGTGACGAGCGTCTGCGTGAGCAGTTGGCCGGGCGAGAGCTGATACGGCGATCCCGCGCGCCGCAGCGCGGTCAGGACGTCGAACTCCCAGGGCTCCAGGCTGTGTTCTGAGAACGCCAGCCGACGGGCGCGGTCCAGATGCCGGGCCAGCCTGCTCACGCGACTGAGCACCTCGAGCGGTTCCACGTCGAGGTCGGGGCGCTCCCGGCGCCATGCTGCGACCAGCCGATCGACCTCGTCCTCCATGACGATCAGTGTAATGGTTGTGTCGACGTGAAGTCTCTTGATGTGGAGTCTCTTGACGTCGAGATAATGCGGGTGTGACTGTGGAGGCGTTCAGATGTGAATGTGTGAACGCGAGGAGGCCCACCCATGTCCACGCCCACCTGGGACCCGAACCAGTACCTGCGCCACGCGGACCACCGCGCCCGCCCCTTCGCCGACCTCCTCTCCCGCGTCCCGGCCCTGCCCGCGGACCTGGCCCGCATCGCCGACCTCGGCTGCGGCCCCGGAAACGTCACCGTCCGGCTCGCCGAACGCTGGCCCACCGCCCACATCACCGGCTACGACAACTCCCCGGAGATGCTCGCCAGGACCGAGGAGCACGAGGGTCGCACGCCGGGCGGTGGCCGGCTCGACTTCGCCCACGCCGACCTCACGAACTGGGTGCCCCCGGAGACGTACGACCTGATCGTCTCGAACGCGGCGCTCCAGTGGGTGCCGGGCCACCTGGACGCCTTCCCCCGCTGGCTCGACGCGCTCGCCCCCGGCGGCACCTTCGCCTTCCAGGTCCCCCACAACATCGACGCACCCCTGCACGCCCTGATGCGCGAACTCGCCGCCTCCGCCCGCTGGAAGGACCTCCTCGGCGACGTCCTGCGGCGCGAGGACTCCGTCCACGACCCGCTCGTCTACCTGGACCGGCTGACCCGCCTCGGCTGCGCGGTGGACGTCTGGGAGACGACGTACCTGCAGGTCCTGGCGGGCGAGGACCCGGTGCTGGACTGGGTGAAGGGCACCGGCCTGCGCCCCGCCCTCACCGCGCTGGCGGACGAGCCGGAGGCCCGGGACGCCTTCGTGACCGAGTACCGGGACCTGCTCCGGGACGCCTATCCGGCGGCCCCGTACGGCACGGTGCTGCCGTTTCGCCGACTGTTCGCCGTGGCACGGAAGGGGGCCTGAGACCCGATGCTCAGCGCCGTCGACCATGTCCGACTCGCCACCCTGCCCGGTAGTTGGAACCGGTCCTCAGGGTGTACGGCCCAGGTGAGTGACGAGGATGTGGATCACGTCGTTGTCGATGACATACAGAACTCGGTAGTCACCGATGCGCAGGCGGCGGAGGTCGGCTGATCCGTACGGAGTCGAACCTGCCGGGCGAGGATCGGTGGCCAGCTTGTCGATGGTGTCCAGGACCAGCGCGAGGCCGCTTGGGTCCTCCCGAAGGAACCGGGCCGCAGAGTCGAGGGCGTGCGGCTCAAAGATGATCTCGTAGGTCACTGTTGCTCGAGCCCCAGTCGCCTGCGCACCTCGTCCATGGGGATGCCGGGCTCAAGCGTGCCCTCCGCCTTGCGCCGCTGGTAATCGGCGAATACGAGGGCGTCCTCGAGATCCTCTATCACGTGCGGAGATACGAGAAGCGCCGCCACGTGCCCGTGGTCGGTGAGGGCGATGGTCTCGCGGCCGTGGGCCGCGCGGCGGACCAGGTCACCGAGCTGGGAGCGGGCCGCGCTGATCGCAATCTCAGTCATGGACACATGGTTCCACAAGGTGAACCTTTGCGTCTATTGCGTCCACTGATTCAGCTCTTCCGGCGCCCTATCAAGTGCGGCTTCGCCTCCAGCCCGTCCAGCCCGTGCCACGCCAGATTCACCAGATGCGCCGCGACCTCCGCCTTGCGGGGCTTGCGGACGTCGAGCCACCACTGGCCGGTCAGAGCGACCATGCCGACCAGGGCCTGGGCGTACAGCGGGGCCAGCTTCGGGTCGAAGCCGCGGCTCTTGAACTCGCGGCCCAGGATGTCCTCCACCTGGGTGGCGATGTCCGAGATGAGAGACGCGAAGGAACCCGTCGACTGGGGGATGGGGGAGTCGCGGACCAGGATGCGGAAGCCGTCCGTGTACTCCTCGATGTAGTCCAGGAGAGCGAACGCGGCCTGCTCGCACAGCTCGCGGGGGTGCCCGGCGGTGAGGGAGCTGGTCACCATGTCCAGCAGGCGCCGCATCTCGCGGTCCACCACCACCGCGTACAGGCCCTCCTTGCCGCCGAAGTGCTCGTAGACCACCGGCTTGGAGACCCCGGCCTTCGCCGCGATCTCCTCCACCGACGTGCCCTCGAAGCCCTTGGCCGCGAACAGGGTGCGGCCGATCTCCAGCAGCTGCTGACGGCGCTCGGCGCCGGTCATGCGGGTGCGGCGCGCACGCCGCGGCTTTTCACTGCTGCTCGGGGTGCTACTGGAGTCGGTCGCCACGCTGTCAATCATGCCGCGTCAGCGGTTTCCGTCTTGCGGCGGGAGTCCGACCCGTCCGTGTTGCGACGGGAATCGATACGCGAGCGTGACGGCCAGCGCACGTCGTACGCCCAGCCGAGCTGCTCGCACCAGCGGATGATCCGGGCCGAGGAGTCGATCTGGCCGCGCTCCACGCCGTGCCGCGCCGAGGTCGGGTCGGCGTGGTGCAGGTTGTGCCAGGACTCACCACAGGACAGCACAGCCAGCCACCACACGTTGCCCGAGCGGTCGCGCGACTTGAAGGGACGCTTGCCCACCGCGTGACAGATCGAGTTGATCGACCAGGTGACGTGATGGAGCAGCGCCACTCGAACGAGTGAGCCCCAGAAGAAACCGGTGAACGCACCCCACCAGGACATCGTCACCAGACCGCCGATCAGCGCCGGGAGGGCGAGCGACAGCATGGTCCAGTAGATGAAGTGGCGGGAGATCGCGCGGATCACCGGATCCTTGATCAGATCGGGGGCGTACTTCTCCTGCGACGTCCGCTCCTCGTCGAACATCCAGCCGATGTGGGCCCACCACAGGCCCTTCATCAGCGCCGGAACCGTCTCGCCGTAACGCCACGGCGAATGCGGGTCGCCCTCCGCGTCGGAGAACTTGTGGTGCTTGCGGTGGTCGGCGACCCAGCGGACCAGGGGGCCCTCGACGGCCATCGACCCCGCGATCGCGACCGCGATCCGCAGCGGGCGTTTCGCCTTGAAGGACCCGTGCGTGAAGTAGCGGTGGTAGCCGATCGTGACGCCGTGGCAACCCAGGTAGTAGAAGAACACCAGCAGGCCGATGTCCAGCCAGCTCACACCCCAGCCCCAGGCCAGCGGCACCGCCGCGAGCAGGGCGAGGAACGGGACGGCGATAAAGAGGAGAAGCGTGACCTGTTCGAGTGACCCCTTCTTCTCGCCGCCCAGGGTGGCGGAGGGGAGAGAGGCGGCGTTGTTCGCCTGCGGGGCATCGTCGATCACATCGGAGCTCGTGGGCATGGGCGTCCCCTGTGGGTTCGAGGGTGGGGAGAGGCGGAGACAAGTGAAGCGGAGCGAAGCGAAGGGGAGACGAGGGCCGGATGTCGGTCCCAGGGTCCTCCCGGTGTCCGAAGGGAGACCCTACGCTTCCGTAACCTACGGCATCGTAAGTATGGCAGCGCGTTGCTGGGCGGCAAGAGCCCGTGAGCCTGCGCGTCCACACGGAGACCTATCCTTGGAGTCGGTCGGACAGCGCGGTCCGTTCTGTTTTCTTCCCGGATGCCACGTCCCTAAGCGGCACCCGCCGCGCGGTCGCCACCCGGGTTCCCTCCCAGAAGAGCTTCAGACGAGCTTCCACACTCTTCAGACGAGCTTCAACACTGCAAGGAGCCGCACCTGTGAGCAGTGCCGACGACCAGACCACGACGACCAGCAGCGAGCTGCGCGCCGACATCAGGCGCCTGGGTGATCTGCTGGGTGAGACCCTCGTTCGACAGGAGGGACCCGAGCTTCTGGAACTGGTCGAGAAGGTCCGCCGCCTGACCCGCGAGGACGGTGAGGCCGCCGCCGAGCTGCTGCGCGGCACAGAGCTGGAGACCGCGGCCAAGCTGGTCCGCGCCTTCTCCACGTACTTCCATCTGGCGAATGTCACCGAGCAGGTGCACCGCGGCCGCGAACTGCGCGCCAAGCGGGCCGCCGAGGGCGGACTCCTCGCCCGTACGGCCGACCGGCTCAAGGACGCCGACCCCGAGCATCTGCGCGAGACGGTCAAGAACCTCAATGTGCGCCCGGTGTTCACGGCGCACCCGACGGAGGCCGCCCGCCGCTCGGTCCTCAACAAGCTGCGCCGCATCGCCGCGCTGCTGGAGACCCCGGTCATCGAGTCCGACCGCCGCCGCTACGACACCCGGCTGGCCGAGAACATCGACCTCGTGTGGCAGACCGACGAGCTGCGGGTCGTACGCCCCGAGCCCGCCGACGAGGCCCGCAACGCCATCTACTACCTGGACGAGCTGCACGCCGGCGCGGTCGGGGACGTACTCGAGGACCTCACCGCCGAGCTGGAGCGCGTCGGCGTGACGCTGCCCGAAGGGACCCGGCCGCTCACCTTCGGCACCTGGATCGGCGGCGACCGCGACGGCAACCCGAACGTCACCCCGGCCGTCACCTGGGACGTCCTGATCCTCCAGCACGAGCACGGCATCAACGACGCGCTCGACCTCATCGACGAACTGCGCGGCTTCCTGTCGAACTCGATCCGCTACACCGGCGCCACCGAAGAACTCCTCGACTCCCTCCGGACCGACCTGGAGCGCCTCCCCGAGATCAGCCCCCGCTACAAGCGACTCAACGCCGAGGAGCCCTACCGGCTGAAGGCGACGGCGATCCGGCAGAAGCTGGAGAACACCAAGCAGCGCCTCGCCAAGGGCACCCCGTACGAGCCCGGCCGCGACTACCTCGGCACCGCCGAACTCCTGCGCGACCTCACCCTGATCCAGACCTCGCTGCGCGCACACCGCGGCGCCCTGTTCGCCGACGGCCGCATGAACCGTACGATCCGTACGCTCGCCGCTTTCGGCCTGCAGCTCGCCACCATGGACGTACGCGAACACGCGGACGCCCACCACCACGCCCTCGGCCAGCTGTTCGACCGCCTCGGCGAGGAGTCGTGGTGCTACGCCGACATGCCCCGCGACTACCGCGCCAAGCTCCTCGCCAAGGAACTGCGCTCCCGCCGGCCGCTGGCCCCGTCCCCGGCACCGGTCGACGCCGCCGGCGAGAAGACCATCGGCGTCTTCCAGACGGTCAAGCGGGCCCTGGAGGTCTTCGGACCCGAGGTCATCGAGTCCTACATCATCTCGATGTGCCAGGGCGCCGACGACGTGTTCGCCGCCGCCGTCCTCGCCCGCGAGGCCGGGCTGCTCGACCTGCACGGCGGCTGGGCGAAGATCGGCATCGTGCCGCTCCTGGAAACGACGGACGAGCTCAAGGCCGCCGACACCATCCTGGAGGACATGCTCTCCGACCCCTCCTACCGGCGGCTCGTGGCGCTGCGCGGGGACGTCCAGGAGGTCATGCTCGGCTACTCCGACTCCTCCAAGTTCGGCGGCATCACCACCTCGCAGTGGGAGATCCACCGCGCCCAGCGGCGCCTGCGCGACGTCGCCCACCGCTACGGCGTACGCCTCAGGCTCTTCCACGGCCGCGGCGGCACGGTCGGCCGCGGCGGCGGCCCCTCCCACGACGCGATCCTCGCGCAGCCCTGGGGCACGCTGGAGGGCGAGATCAAGGTGACCGAGCAGGGCGAGGTCATCTCCGACAAGTACCTGGTGCCCTCGCTGGCCAGGGAGAACCTCGAGCTCACGGTCGCCGCCACGCTCCAGGCATCCGCCCTGCACACCTCCCCGCGCCAGTCCGACGAGGCGCTGGCCCGCTGGGACGCGGCGATGGACCTGGTGTCCGACGCGGCGCACTCCACCTACCGCCGACTGGTCGAGGACCCGGACCTCCCGGCGTACTTCTTCGCCGCCACCCCCGTGGACCAGCTCGCCGACCTGCACCTGGGCTCGCGGCCTTCGCGCCGCCCCGACTCCGGCGCCGGCCTGGACGGACTGCGGGCCATCCCGTGGGTGTTCGGCTGGACCCAGTCGCGGCAGATCGTGCCCGGCTGGTTCGGCGTCGGCTCCGGCCTCAAGGCGCTGCGCGAAGCCGGTCTCGACACCGTGCTCGACGAGATGCACGAACAGTGGCACTTCTTCCGCAACTTCCTCTCCAACGTCGAGATGACGCTGGCCAAGACGGACCTGCGGATCGCCACCCACTACGTCGACACCCTCGTCCCGGACGAGCTCAAGCACGTGTTCGACACGATCCGCGCCGAGCACGAGCTGACCGTCCGTGAGGTGCTGCGGGTCACGGGCGGCGAGAAGCTCCTGGACACCAACCCCGTGCTCCAGCAGACCTTCTCGATCCGCGACGCCTACCTGGACCCGATCTCCTACCTCCAGGTCGCGCTGCTCAAGCGCCAGCGCGACGAGGCGGCCGCCGGTGCGGAGCCCGACCCGCTGCTGTCGCGCGCGCTGCTCCTGACGGTCAACGGTGTGGCGGCGGGACTGCGCAACACCGGCTGAGCAGGTGCGAAGGCGCCCCCGTTGCCCGGGGGCGCCTTCGCTTCTTGCAGGTCACAAGGCCACGAACGTCGCCGTCAGCAGGGCGATCCCCGCCCCCGCCAGCACCCACGCCGCCCGCGTGAGCCGCAGGCCGCCCGCGACCACCACCGAGGCGAGCAACAGGGCGCCGCCGAGGGGAACCCAGGCATAGAGGACCCCGGCGGGGCCGGTGCGGACGACGTCACTGCTGCCGGGCTTCACGGCGACCGTGTACGTCTGCCCCTTCTTCACCGCGACCGGCTCCTCGATGGTGACCCGGGCCCGCGCCCGCGAACCCTCCGAGGTCGGCGCGTACGGCCCCGTGCAGATGTCACCGGAGCACGCCCGCACGGTCATCGTCCCCTGCTCCCGGCCCTTGCTCAGCATCACGTGCTGGGCGGTGCCCCAGGAACCCCAGACACCCGCGATCAGGATCAGCACCACGACCGCACCCATCGCCGCGAGCCGCCCGAACCGCAGCGCCGTGCGCGTGCTCTTGGCGCTCTTGGGGGAGGCACGACGGGAACCGGTGGCAGGCATGGCGGGGATCATTGGCCATGGCCGTACGCCCGGTCAACCCCGGGCAGGTTCCGGCGGGGGACAAGTCGGCAGTTGTACGAGTACATCGACCGCCTATGAGTTGTACGTGCCCTGCGCCCGCTCCAGTCCCTCGATGACGAGGCACTCCACGGCGTCCGACGCCCGGTCCACGAAGTAGTTCAGCTCCTTGCGCTCCGCCGACGCGAAGTCCTTGAGCACGAAGTCGGCGACCTGCATACGCCCCGGAGGGCGCCCGATACCGAAGCGCACCCGGTGGTAGTCCGGGCCCATCGCCTTCGTCATCGACTTGAGCCCGTTGTGCCCGTTGTCGCCACCGCCGAGCTTCAGACGCAGCACGCCGTAGTCGATGTCCAGCTCGTCGTGGATCGCGACGATGTTCGCCGTCGGCACCTTGTAGAAGTCCCGCAGCGCGGTCACCGGGCCGCCGGACAGGTTCATGTACGACATCGGCTTGGCCAGGATCACGCGGCGGTTCGCCGGACCGGGCGGGCCGATGCGTCCCTCGATCACCTGCGCCTGCGCCTTCCCGGCCCGCTTGAACTTGCCGCCGATCCGCTCCGCCAGCAGGTCGGCGACCATGAAGCCCACGTTGTGCCGGTTCATGGCGTACTCGGGGCCGGGATTGCCGAGGCCCACGATCAGCCAGGGGGCGGCTGCGTCGGTAGTCGTCACGCCCGTGTCTCCCATCTCTGCGTAGTACGCTTTTCGTCTGCCTCGGCAGCGGTCAGGGCTTGGCCGTCATGAGACCCGTGGGGTCGAGTGAGAAGCCGCCTCGTTCACGAGGGGGAGGAGTCACGTGTCCTTGATACGCGCAGGATAGGACAGCACAGCAGTACAGCAGCAGCCGCCGCTCCCCCGGGAGCGGCGGCGCGCAAATGATGACCCGGTGAGGGATCAGGCCTCGGTGGTCTCGGCCTCGCCCGTGGAGGCCTCCTCCGCCTGGGCGGCCAGGACCTGGAGGACGACAGCGTCCTCGTCGATCGCCAGCGTGGTGCCCTCGGGGAGCGGGATGTCCTTGGCGAGGATGGCGGCGCCGGCCTCGAGGCCCGCGATGGAGACGGTGACCGACTCGGGGATGTGGGTGGCCTCGGCCTCGACGGTCAGCGTGCTCAGCACGTGCTCGAGCAGGTAGGCACCCGGGGCCAGCTCGCCCTCGGTGTGGACGTAGACCTCGACGTTGACCTTCTCGCCACGCTTCACGAGGAGCAGGTCGACGTGCTCGAGGAAGCCCTTGATCGCGTCGCGCTGCACGGCCTTCGGGATGGCCAGCTGGGTCTTGCCCTCGATGTCCAGGGTGAGCAGGACGTTCGGGGTACGCAGGGCGAGCTGCAGCTCGTGGCCCGGCAGCGTGATGTGGACGGGCTCCGAGCCGTGGCCGTAGACGACCGCGGGAACCTTGCTGTCACGGCGGATGCGGCGGGCGGCACCCTTGCCGAACTCGGTGCGGGTCTCGGCGGCGAGCTTGACCTCGGACATGTTCACTCCTCGTAGAAATACTCTGGGGAAGGTGGTCACCCGGCCAAAACCATCGGCCTGCTACGAAGAGCGCGTCGATAACGGACCGCCGCACACGCTCCTTAAAGCGGTACGGCCTCCCTCGCCGAGCAACTTGGGCAGTCTACTCGGCAGGAAGGCCACACCCAAAAGGATCTCTACTGCAGGATCTCTACTGCTCGGTGCCTAGTGCTCCTCGAAGAGGCTCGTCACCGAACCGTCCTCGAAGACCTCGCGCACCGCGTTGGCGATCGTCGGCGCGATCGACAGCACCGTGATCTTGTCGAGCTCCAGCTCGCCCGGGGTCGGCAGGCTGTTCGTGAAGATGAACTCGCTGACCTTGGAGTTCTTCAGACGGTCGGCGGCCGGGCCGGAGAGCACACCGTGCGTGGCGGTGACGATGACGTCCTCGGCGCCGTGCGCGAACAGGGCGTCGGCGGCGGCGCAGATCGTGCCACCGGTGTCGATCATGTCGTCGACCAGGACACAGACGCGGCCCTTCACATCACCGACGACCTCGTGGACGGTGACCTGGTTGGCGATGTCCTTGTCGCGGCGCTTGTGCACGATCGCGAGCGGGGCGTCGAGACGGTCGCACCAGCGGTCGGCGACGCGCACGCGGCCGGCGTCGGGGGAGACGACGGTGAGCTTCGCCCTGTCGACCTTCGCACCCACGTAGTCCGCGAGGATGGGCAGGGCGAAGAGGTGGTCGACCGGGCCGTCGAAGAAGCCCTGGATCTGGTCGGTGTGCAGGTCGACCGTGAGGATGCGGTCCGCGCCCGCCGTCTTCATCAGGTCGGCGATCAGACGCGCCGAGATCGGTTCACGTCCGCGGTGCTTCTTGTCCTGCCGCGCGTAACCGTAGAAGGGCACGATCACGGTGATGCTCCGCGCGGAGGCCCGCTTCAGAGCGTCGATCATGATCAACTGCTCCATGATCCACTTGTTGATCGGGGCCGTGTGGCTCTGCATCAGGAAGCAGTCGGCGCCGCGGGCGGACTCCTCGTAGCGAATGTAGATCTCGCCGTTCGCGAAGTCGAAGGCCTTCGTCGGGACGACCCCGACACCCAGCTGGTGGGCGACCTCCTCGGCAAGCTCGGGGTGGGCGCGGCCGGAGAAGAACATCATCTTCTTCACGCCGGTCGTCTTGATCCCGGTCACAGCACTGTCTCCTCAGAGGTGTCTCAGCTGGGGTGCGAGAGGACGCTCTCGGCCGCATGCGGCTGCCTGCGCTGACTTGCTGCGCAGCCTGCCGTGCAACGTGCTGTGAGAGGTCGTCTCAGCTGGGGGTGCGGGTGTGCATCTATCACGGTACGCCGTGTCGGACGCACCTGTTTTTGGTCAGGCTTCGCCTTCCGGTTCCCGGGACGCCACTTCCGCCGCCTTCGCGGCCGCGCTCCCCGGGCGCTTGCGGGCCACCCAACCCTCGATATTCCGCTGCTGGCCACGGGCCACGGCCAGTGAACCGGGCGGCACGTCCTTGGTGATGACCGAGCCCGCGGCGGTGTACGCGCCGTCCCCGATCGTGACAGGAGCCACAAACATGTTGTCCGAACCGGTACGGCAGTGCGAGCCGACCGTGGTGTGGTGCTTGTCCTGTCCGTCGTAGTTCACGAAGACGCTGGCGGCACCGATGTTGGAGTACTCGCCGATCGTCGCGTCTCCCACGTAGGACAGATGCGGGACCTTGGTCCCCTCGCCGATCGTCGCGTTCTTCGTCTCGACGTACGTGCCGACCTTGGCCTTGAGACCGAGGCGGGTGCCGGGACGGAGGTAGGCGTACGGGCCGACGTTGGCCTGCGGGCCGACCTCGGCGCTGTCGGCGACGGTGTTGTCGATCCGGGCGCCGGCGCCGACCTTCGTGTCCTTGAGCCGCGAGTTGGGGCCGACCTCGGCGCCCTCGCCGATGTGCGTGGCACCCTGCAACTGGGTCCCCGGGTGCACGATCGCGTCCTGCTCGAAGCTGACGGCGACGTCGATCCAGGTGGTGGCCGGATCGACGACGGTGACGCCGGCGAGCATGGCCTGATTCAGCAGCCGGTCGTTCAGAATCCGACGGGCCTCGGAGAGCTGCACGCGGTTGTTGATGCCGGCGATCTCACGGTGGTCGGCAGCGACGGAGGCGCCCACGCGATGCCCGGCCTCGCGCAGGATCCCCAGCACGTCCGTGAGGTACTCCTCGCCCTGACTGTTGTCCGTACGCACCTTGCCGAGCGCGTCGGAGAGCAGTTGCCCGTCGAAGGCGAAGACCCCGGAGTTGATCTCGCGGATCGCGCGCTGCGTCTCGTCGGCGTCCTTGTGCTCGACGATCGCGGTGACCGCGCCGCTGGTGGCGTCCCGCACGATACGGCCGTACCCGGTCGCGTCCGGGACCTCGGCGGTGAGGACGGTGACGGCGTTGCCGTCGGCGGTGTGGGTGGCGGCGAGATGCTTGAGCGTCTCGCCGCTGAGCAGCGGCGTGTCGCCGCAGACCACGACGACGGTCCCGTCGACGCGCCCGCCCAGCTCCTCCAGGCCCATCCGTACGGCGTGCCCGGTCCCGTTCTGCTCGGCCTGCACGGCTGTCCGTACGCCGGGGTCGATCTCGGCGAGGTGCGCGGTGACCTTCTCGCGGGCGTGACCCACCACGACGACCAGGTTCTCGGGCTCCAACTCGCGCGCGGCGGCGAGCACATGGCCGACGAGGGAGCGGCCGCAGATGTCGTGCAGGACCTTGGGTGTGGCCGATTTCATACGGGTGCCCTCACCCGCTGCGAGTACGACGACGGCTGCCGGGCGATTGGCGCTCACGGGTATGCCCTTCGGCTTCGGATGGCTGGGGTGTGGACATCCGCAGGATACCGGGGGGTTCCAGGGGGGGGCATGAGAGCGGGCCCTGACTGAGCTGTCAGGGCCCGAACGTGAGCAGCTCCCCCATCAGGATTTGAACCTGAACATACGGTACCAAAAACCGCAGTGCTGCCTGATTACACCATGGGGGAATAAACTCGACTAAACCGGACATTCGGTCAGGTCGCCGAGTCGGCACCCAACACTATGCCGTACCAAGCGCCTTCCACGCGACGGTACAACTCCGCGCTCTGCAGAACGTAGATCACGAGGCAGCCTCTGTAGGCGTCGCCGACGTTCTTGCGGACCGTCTTCGGGTTGTGCTTCTTGAGCGTGGTCTTGTTGAAGGCGTGGCTGTCGGCCCCGACGTGATTCGCCCAGTAATGCTCGGCGGCGGCCACGTCGGCGGACTCGTGGATCATCACGCGGAAGCGCAGGCGGTCCCGTTCGACTTGCAGGAGGTCGAGCCAGGCGAGGAACACGGAGATCATCCCCGGGTCGCTGTTGACGAAGAGGATTTGCTCTCGCCGGCTGTAGGGCTTGTCCTTGGCGCCCTCGGCCCAGTACAAGCCAACGCCGACGAGGAACAGCTCGCGATCGGAGAGTTCCCCGACCGCTGCGGCTGCTGCCCGCTTGATTTCCTCGCGCTCGCGGTCCTGGGAAGCGCGTAGCCGTGCCAGCCCCGCGTTCATGCGCGCTCGCTGTTCTTCCGGGGTGCATCGGGGTTCCGGGTGGGTCAGGTCCCGTACCCACAGCGATACCGAACTCTTGGAGCAGTCCAACTCCGCCTGGATCTGGTTGTACGTCCAGCCCTGTCGGCGTAGCTCGCGAGCCCTCTCGCGGAGGTCGTCCTTTGCGCGGGGGCGCTTTGTCCACTCCGGGGGCGGCTCGCCCTCGACGAGGCGCTGAAGGATCTCCTTGTTGTGGACCTGAAGCTCGTCCCGGATCTGCCGAAGGCTCAGCCCCGCCCGCCGCAGCGCCACCGCCCGCTCCCGCAGCCCCTCGAAATCCGCGTACTTGCTCTGTGGATGTGCCATAGGCATACCGTCACCCCGGAATGTGATCTTCCGGGGTCGAACGGTGATCGATTCAACAGTTCGAGGGATATCGGCAGGTTTCGCTTCTGTTCGATGGCAGGGTGTGGTGTAGGCCAGTACCCGAAACTCACCGGAAATGGGGCGGCCGGCGACCGTAGGCTGGAGGCATGACCACGACGGGGGAAGAGCACATCGCGGCCGGGATCGGGCCGTGGTGGTGGGTCAGGCGGCGCGGCGCGGTACTCGACGCGAGCCTCGCACTGGTGTCGGCGACCGAGTGCGCGACGGAGGGGATCCGGTTCGCGCAGGACGCGGGGCTGCCGGTTCCGGTGGGGATGGGGTTCGGGCTGTTCGCCGGGTCCGCGCTGCTGTTGCGGCGGCGCTGGCCGATCGCCGTCGTACTGGTGTCGATCGCCATCACCCCTGCTCAGATGGGCTTCGTGATGGGGCTCGTCGGGCTGTACACGCTCGCCGCGTCCGAGCTGCCGCGGCGGATCATCGGGGCGCTCGCGGGGATGTCCTTCGCCGGGATGCTCATCGTGACGTTCGTGCGGGCGCATCAGGGAGTGGTGCGCGGGGACGTGCCGATGGGGGACTGGTTGGTCCCCTTCGCCTCCATCACGACCGCCATCGGCATGACCGCTCCGCCCGTCCTGCTCGGGCTGTACGTGGGGGCGCGGCGGCGGCTGATGGAGAGCCTGCGGGAGCGGGCGGACTCGTTGGAGCGGGAGTTGCAGTTGCTCGCCGAGCGGGCCGAGGAGCGGGCGGAGTGGGCGCGGAACGAGGAGCGGACGAGGATCGCTCGAGAGATGCATGACGTGGTCGCGCACCGGGTGTCGTTGATGGTCGTGCATGCGGCGGCTCTTCAGGCGGTGGCCCGGAAGGATCCCGAGAAGGCCGTGAAGAACGCGGCGCTGGTGGGGGACATGGGCCGCCAGGCACTGACCGAGCTGCGCGAGATGCTGGGAGTGCTGCGGACGGGGGAGGGGCGGGCCGTGCGGGTGCAGCCGGTGCCGCTGGCCGCCGTGGGTGTGGCCGCGGCCGCCGCGGCGTCGCGGGCGGCCGAGGATCCGGCGGACGGGCCCAGCCTCGCCGAGCTGGACGAGCTTGTCGGGCAGTCGGCGGCGGCGGGGATGGTGGTCGAGCTGTCGGTGGACGGTGATGTGCGGATGTACGCGCCGGAGATCGAGCAGACGGCGTACCGGGTCGTCCAGGAAGCGCTGACCAACGTGCACAAGCACGCGGCCGGAGCGAAGACGCATGTGCGGCTCGCGCACCGGGTCGCGGAGATCGCGATGCAGGTCGAGAACGAGTCCCCGCCCGAGCCGGGTTCGGCGTCCGATGTGCATCTGCCCAGCGGCGGCAACGGGCTGCTGGGCATGAAGGAGCGGGTGGCCGCGCTGGGGGGCGTTTTTGTGTCCGGGCCCACGGACGCGGGTGGGTTCCGGGTGTCGGCGGTGATTCCGGCGCAGGCGTGAGCGGGGTGGGGGCCGGGCCTTTTCTTCGCCCCCGCCGCCCCTACCCGTCCCATCCCGTTCCTGGGGGCTGCCGCCCCCAGACCCCCGCTTCGGCCTGGACGGCCTCGTCCTCAAACGCCGGACGGGCTGGGATACCTGGCGGGGGTCTGGGGGCGCTGCATCCATCAGCGGCTCCGCCGCGGGCCCCAGGGATGGGACGGGTAGGGGCGGCGGGGGCGAGACTCACCCAGCCGTGAGACGCACCGGCTCGATCCCCGACAGCAACGTCGTCAGCGCCGAGTCGATGTCCGACCCCAGATACCAGTCCCCGGTGTGATCCAGCGTATAAACGCGCCCCTCCGCATCGATGGCCAGCAACGCCCGCGAGTCGGACTCCTCGCCCAGCGGGCAGACCTCGGTGTCCAGGGCGCGCCCGAGGTCACCGAGGGTGCGGGCCATGTGCAGACCGTGCAGCGGGTCGAAGTGGAGCGCGGCCGGCGCGAGCTGCCGCCCCGGCCCCGTCGCCGCGACGAGCAACCCGCCGAACTCGGCCCACGCCTCCACCGCCGCGGGGAACACGACGTGCCGGTGCCCCGCGGGTGACTCGTGTTCCCGCAGCGCGTCGGCCCAGTACTCGGCCTGCTGTATGTCCCAGCGCCCGGGCTGCCAGCCCGCGGAGCGCAGCGCGGCGTCCACGGGGACGGAGAAGCGTGTGGTGGAGGTGCGGTCGGGGTGCATCTGCCCTTCGATCGTCGAGTGACATGGAGTTGAGAGACCTGGCCCGGCGCTGTCACCGTAGTGAGCGAGTCAGGCTGAGGGGTGGGGGAGTTCAGACGCCGGGTGTCTCGGCCGGGTCGACGACGAGGACGCCGAAGTGGTCGCTGAGTGCCACGCAGGCGCGGCAGGGTGCGGCGAAGCTGCCGTGCAGCGGGTCGCCGTCCTCGCGGATGCGGCGGGCGGTGAGCTTGGCCTGTTTGAGCGCTCTGCGGGCCTCGCCGTTGGTCATCGGCTTGCGCGCGGCGCGTTTGCTGCGGGTGGCGTCGATGGAGGCGATGTGCCGGGAGATGAGGATCGCCTCCGCGCAGCGGCCGGTGAAGCGGTCGCGCTGGGCGCTGGTGAGGGTGTCGAGGAAGTCCTGTACGAGGGGGTGGAGGGCGGGGGGCTGGTCGCCGCGCGCCGCCGTGCCGGTGAGGGTCGCGCCGCGTACGGAGAGAGCGGCGGCGACGGTGGGAAGTATGCCGTCGCGACGGTGCAGGAGGGTGGGGGCGTGGGGCGCCTCGGCGCTGCTCCAGCCGACGCGCGGGTCCCCGGACGTGCCTGTATGTGTCTCTGTATGCGTCGCGTTCATGATCGTTCTTCCCTCCCGTGCATCCCCCGGTGCGGAGACAGACTGCCAAATGGCGTGGCGGATGCGGAAGCTGGGGCGGTGCGACACGCCCGGGCTTAGTCGCACCGTCACGGCCGGGTGACGGCAGGTCACGGAACCGGAGGCCCGGTGACCGGTGTCTTCCAACCGCATAGGCTGTCGACATCCGCGATCCATACAGCTATTGAGAACGCCGCAGGGGGCAACCGCCATGAGGACAGGTCGGCTCGGGCAGCAAGCCGCGCCGCCGAACGCGGCCTACGCCGGGCAGGTCGTGCACTTCCCGGACCCGGTCCGGGCGGCTCGCCATCCCAGGGGCGTACGGGTCGACGCGCACGGCTACCCCGACTTCTCGGCGTACGCGCGCGGTGCCGCGGAGATTGCCGAGCCCCCGGACGGCTTCGGCGTGGACGAACTGCGGCTCACGGACTACGTTTCCGCGAACGCCGCGCTCGCCGCGTCCGGCCATGACCTGTGGGACACGATCCCGCCGGTGACGACTCCGCACGGCTGGACCTGGCACCACGTGCCGGGCACCCGGCGGCTGGAGCTCGTTCCGGTCGAGGTCAAGGCGCTGCTGCGGCATCACGGCGGTATAGCGACGGCTGCCGTCGACCAGAACAAGCGGGGGACGCGGCCGTTGCAGGAGACGCGGCCCGCGCACTTCGGGCTGCCGAAGTCGTCGGTCGCGGTGACCGAGCAGCAGGTGCAGGGTGTGGAGGAGGACCTCGGCTACCGCCTTCCGGGTGCGTACCGGTCCTTCCTCAAGGCGGCCGGCGGCTGCGCGCCGATCGGTGCCGCGCTCGACGCGGAGCTCGGACTCCTGGTCGACCAGCCGTTCTTCACGGTGCGTGAAGAGGCCGCCGTCAACGATCTCGTCTACATCAACAAGTGTCTGCGCGACCATCTGACCAAGGATTACCTGTGTGTCGGGTTCGTGCAGGGCGGTCTGCTCGCCGTGAAGGTGAAGGGCGACGCGATCGGGTCGGTCTGGTTCTGCGCGTACGACGACGCCCGTGACCAGGATGCCTGGCCGCCGGCCGAGCGGGTGCAGCGGCTGTTGCTGCCCTGCGGCGCCGACTTCGACCAGTTCCTGTCCCGGCTGGCGGGCAATCCGCCGGAGCTGGAGACGGTGGCGAACCTGATGGTGGACGGCGGTTTCGCGCGTGCCGTGCCCGTCTCTCCGATGTCTTCGGCGTCTTCGGTGGGGGAGTGAACGTCCGATGGTGACCTTCGCGCAGGCGCAGGAGCGCGCGGAAGAGTGGATCAACGGCGATGTGGCCGGATACCAGCACCGTGAGGTGCGGGTGAGGGAGTTCGAACTCGGCTTCGTCGTCTGGGCGGAGGACCGCGCCGACGGCCCGCGTTCCGACGGGGGCGCGCAGCGGCTCGTCATCGCGCGGGACAGCGGCGAGGCGACGCTCTGGCCCGGGCTGCCGGTGGGTGAGGTGATTCGCCGGTACGAGGAGGAGTACGGGGTCCGGGACACGTCCCCGGAACCGGCGCCGGCGCCTCAGGCTCGGGTCGACCTGAACCAGACGTCCTTCTTGCTGACCCCTCCGGAGTGGTTGCAGGAGGCCGCGGACAAGCTGGGGATTCCGGACCGGCGGGCGGGGGCGTCCGGCGGTCCGCCCGGTGGTACGTCCGGTGGTCCGGGGCCCGGCGCGACGCCGTCCGACGGGGGTTGGATTCGCCCGGCTCCGGCTGGGGCTACAGCGGCTGGGGCCGCCGGTCCGGCTTCCCTGGGCGGCGGCTCCGCCAACGGGGTTTCCGGGAGGGGCGGTTCGACGGCTCCGTCGTCGGGGTCGCACACCACGCCTCCGCCCGCGGTTCCCGGCGGAGCCACACCGTGGCCTGCCGCGGCCGGTGACGAACAGGACTCGGGTCCGCAGGACGTCGTAGGAGCGCCGGGCGTGCCGAGCGATGTGACGCCGTGGGCGGGGACGGACATCACCGCGGACGCGGGCGAGGACCGTTCCGTACCGCTTCCGGCGACGGTGTTCGCGCCGCCGCTGACCGACGTGGACGACGACGGTACGCCGCCGGGTGCGATCCCGGACGCCAAGACGGCCCTGATGTCCGGCGGCAGCCAACTCCCGCGCACGGCGCAGACTCCCGCGATCGACGACGCCGCCCCGGCACCCCGGTCCGGCTTCCCGCAGGATGCGGCCGCAGCCGGCCCCGGCGCACCGCAGACTCCCGTCGCGCCGCCCGCGGCCCCGCCGCGGGGCCCCGGCGCCCCCCAGGGCCCACCGTCGTACGGCTACCCGCAGGGTCCGGGCGCGCCCGGCACTCCGCCCTCCGCTGCTCCTGCTCCCAACGGCCCGCAGGGTGCGGCTGTTTCGGGTGCGTCGGGTTACGGCTTCCCGCAGGGTCCGGGCGGTGTTCCCGCGGCTCCGCCTCCGCCCCCGGGCGCTCCTGCTCCTGCTGGCCCGCAGGGTGCGCCTGTTTCGGGTGCGTCGGGTTACGGCTTTCCGCAGGGTCCGGGCGGTGTTCCCGCGGCTCCGCCTCCGCCCCCGGGCGCTCCTGCTCCTGCTGGCCCGCAGGGTGCGGCTGTTTCGGGTGCGTCGGGTTATGGCTTTCCGCAGGGTCCGGGCGGTGTTCCCGCGGCTCCGCCGCCCGGTGTGCCGGGTACTCCGCCTCCCGGTGCGCCTGCGTATGGGTTCCCGCAGGGGCCCGGTGGCGCTTCCGCGACTCCGCCTCCGTTCCCGGGTACTCCTGCTCCCGTCGGTCCGCAGAGCACGCCTCCTCCGGGTGCGTCCGGGTACGGCTACCCGCAGGGGCCGGGTGGCGTTCCGAACTCCCCGCAGCCGCCCGCAGGTTCGAGTGCCCCCGGGGCGCCCCCGCGACGGCTGCCCCCGAACGCCGGTGACATCGCCGACGCCGCGACGAGCAAGGCGCAGGCGCCTCCGCGGGGCGCGCGGGGCGGTGGCCCGAGCGCGCCGCCTCCGCCGAGCGCCCCGGGCGTGCCGGGTGTGCGGCCGGGGAGTACGCCTCCGTCGTCCGGGCCCGGTGCTCCGGGCACCCCGGCGGGCGGGTACGTACCGACGCAGTTCGTCTCGCAGCTCGGTTCGGACGGGCCCGAGAGTCCGGCAGCGCCTGGTGGGCCTGGCGCACCCGGCGCCCCGAACTCTCCGGGCACGCCGCCTCCCCCTGGTGTCCATCACGCCGCGACGGTGCTGTCCGGCCCGCCGGTCGGCGGCCCCGGCGCACCCCAGCCCCCGGCGGCCCCGGGAATTCCGGGCGCCCCCAAGCCCCCCGGCGCGCCCGGTGCTCCGGGCACGCCGCCTCCCCCTGGTGTCCATCACGCCGCGACGATGCTGTCCGGCCCGCCGGTCGGCGCCCCCGGCGCACCGCTGCCCCCACAGGCCCCCGGTGCCCCCCATGGCGCCCCGCAGCCGATGCCGGGTCAGCCGCCGATGCCGGGCCAGCCCATGCCCTCCGGCCAGCCCATGCCCCCGGGTCAGCCCATGCCCCCCGGCTCGCAGCCCCCGGCGTACGGTTACCCCCCGACCGGTCAGCCGACCGTCGGCCCCGGCTACCAGGCCGTACTGCGCTACCGCGCGCAGGACGGCTCGGAGCAGCAGCTGATCCGGCGTTCGGCGCCGGGCGCCCCGCACCCGGAGTGGCAGATCCTGCACGAGCTGCGCGCGATGAACGTGCCGCCGCAGCAAGTGCTGGAGCTGCACACGGAGTTGGAGTCGTGCGAGCTGCCGGGTGCGTACTGCGCGCGGATGATCCGGGAGACGTGGCCGCAGGCGCGGATCACGAGCATCGCGCCGTACGGCACGGATCAGGCGAGCCGGCAGCAGGGAATGCGCCAACTCCTCGAGCATCAGGGCGAGTTGCACCAGGTGGCGGACGGCCCGGCACGCCCGGCGCCGGTGCGTGCGCCGATTCCGCCGGTGCAGCCGGCGCCGCCGATCCCGCCGGAGGCGATCGGGCAGGAGTTGGCGGCGGCGTTCGGGCCGGGCCTGTTCCGGTTCGACCAGGGCGCGGTCTCCCGGCAGGGGGTGCCCAACATCGTGGCGCACACCCTGGTGGTGGCCGGGCTCCCGGTGGACATGGGCCCGTTCTTCTGGGCGCAGGCCCAGCCGGGCCGCCCGGTCCCGACGCTCGCCGAACTGGCGCAGGAGCGCGGGGTGAAGCCCGCCCCCGACGCGGGCTCGTACCTCGTCATGGGCAGCGACTTCGGCAAGGCGATCTGTGTCCAGTACGGCACGGCGAACATCGTGGCCGTGCCGGTGGAGGCGGGTCCCGGCGGTGCCGTGGTGCCGCCGCAGTTCGTCAACTCGAGCCTGCCCGAGTTCGCCCGCTGCCTGGCCCTGCTCGGCCGGATGTGGAGGCTGCGCTACGGGCTGAACCAGGAGCAGGCGGGCCGCTGGACCGTCGACTTCCAGGCGCAGCTCGCCTCCCTCGACGCGGCGGCGCTCGGCTCCCCGGAAAGCTGGTGGTCGGTGCTGCTGGAACAGATGTGGGACGGACTGCTCTGATCCGACGGTAAATCTGACTGCGAAAGGGCCGGGCCTGGTCAATCGACCGGGCCCGGTCCTTTTGTGTCCCAACGTCGACTGAACGAATGGGCGGAGTGTCGCGTTATGAACACTTCAGTCCGATCCGCCAAGATGTGCGCCAAATCATGTTGTACGTCGCATGTCGAAGCATGTCGAGCATGTCGAAGAGGGGTTCGAGGATGAGCAACGCACCGGTGTCCCCGCACGGCTTCGTGGCCGTACGGGGACGCGGTTACCGTCCCGAGCAGGCCGACGCGTACGCCGCGGCCCTCTCGCGGGACCGCGACGCCGCCTGGGAACGGGCGGCCCGGCTGACCGTTTTGGCCAAGGAGATGGACGCGGAGGTGCAGCGGCTGCGCGAGGTCGTGACGCGGCTCGCCCCGCAGACGTACGAGACGCTCGGCGAGCGCGCCCGCCGGCTCTTCGAACTCGGCGAGGAGGAGGCCGCGTCCGTACGGGACACCGCGCGCCGCGAGGCCCGACGCGTCGTCGACGAGGCCCGGGCCGCGGGGCACCAGATGTGCGAGGCCGCCCAGGCCTACGCCGACGAAGTGCGCGCCGAGGCCGAGGAACGCGCCCGTCAGCGGCTCCTCGCCGCCCGCGCCGAGGCCGACGAGATGCGGATCTCGGCCCGCCGCGACATCAAGGAGAACCGCGGGGAGGCGCTGGCCGCGCTGCGCGAGGTGCGGCAGCGCACGGAAGGGCTCCTCGCCGAGCAGGAGAAGGAGCATGCCGAGCGCTGGGAAGAGGAGGAGCGCGCGGCGCTCGAGCGGGAGGCGGCGCTCGACGCGCATCACGTGGAGCGCGCGGCGCACGCCGATACCGCCCTCGCCGAGGCCAAGCGCGCCTTCGCCGAGGTCGAGGAAGCGACCCGGCACGGGCAGGAGGACGCGGCGGCCCGTGCCGCGGAGGTGCTTGCCGAGGCTCGCGTCCGTGAGGACCGCATCGCCCGCGAGACCGAGCGGGTGCTGCGCGAACACGGGGAGCGGTGGGACGACGTACAGGAGCACATGGACCACGTACGCACGAGGCTCACGACCCTGACGGGGCGCGCCCCGGTGGAGTGACGTCACACTCACCGTCGCCCGGCATGAACGTGCAGGTCCTCACCGATCCGTTCGGACGGCTGCTCCGGGCCTCGCCAGCTCTGCCCGGCTCGACTCACGACCTGACGGCCGCCCGACAGCACAGAATCATCGAGGCCCTCACCGCGGCCGGGCTCAAATGCTGGGCAGACAAGGCTTATCAAGGAGCCGGCGGACCCGTCCGGGTTCCGTTCCGGGGCCGCCGCCTCAAGAGATGGAGGCGCCGTCACAACAGCACCCACGCCAAGATCCGGTGCCTCGGCGAGCAGGCCATGGCCACCCTCAAGGGCTGGCGTCTCCTTCGGAAGCTCCGCTGCAGCACCAACCGGATCACCGACATTGTGAAGGCCGTCGTCGTCCTTCACCACGCCTCGGCCTGAGGTTGGAAAAGGCTCAAGGGAAACCTGGACAACTCCCAGGAGTATCAGCAGGTCGACCATGTCGTCGTCAACTCGGGGGGAAATATCATCGGCCGCGACGGCAAACCCGTGGTTGGTAAAAGCAAGGGGAACGACCACAACGCCTACATGGCACACATCCCTCTCGATGAATGGCTGAAGTGGGAGAAATGGGACAGCCCCACCTGATGGCGAGCGACGTGGAGTTCCCGAACGCTCGGATCAACGTAGTAGCGGCGTTGGAGTCCCTCGCTGACCCGGACTACCAACAGCGGGTCTGGCGGGACCGTAGGCCCAGGGCGGACGACGAGGTGGACGACTTCGACCTGGTCGTGCATGTGCTCTTCGACGACACACGAGTCTTGGACGACCCGGAGCCGCCGGTCGGGGAGGTACTGGCGTCCGCGCGCGAGGTGCGCGCCGCCCGTGAACTGGCCGAGGTACTGGGGAGGCTCATCGACGAACTCGGCGACGTGGGCGACGAGGTCTATCTGGCGTCGCCCCGGTGGCCGGCCGTCGTGGCGGCGGCGCAAAACGTGCTCGAGGCGATGCGCGCCGACCGCTGAGGGAAGTGGTCCCCGAGGGGCCAGGCCACCGCACACGGTGGCCTGGCCCCTCGGCGTTCACCGCGGTGCGGGGGCCCGCCGATCGGTCTGCGGCCGACCCTTGACACGGCTCGCGGAAGCACGACACTGACCAAGAAGCGGGCGGCCCAACGGCAACCTCACCAACAGGCGCCCACAGCGCCAACCCCCAGTCCCAACCGGCGTGCAGCTGACCCGCAAGATGGGCTTAGCGCGTGGTTGCGGTGAGCGCGGTGACGAACGCAGTCCAGGCGGGCGCCGAGAAGACGAGGGCGGGACCGGTGGGGTTCTTGCCGTCGTGGACGGGGACGTGGGTGGGGCGAGCCGCGTTGTTCACTTCGAGGCTGCCGCTGCTGCTGCCGCCGCTGTAGCTCGACTTGCGCCAGGCGGGCAGCACCGAGGCGTCAGCGCTCACCACTCGCCAGTTCCTCAGTCCCCAGGGCTGTCGAGCACTGGAAAGCGTCGCGGTGCCACGAGCAGCAGGGCCAGGAAGGCGAGCGCGGCGGCGCCGGCCGCGCCCAGGTACACGGCGTGGACGGCGTCGGCGACCGCGTGCCGTACATGCTCGGTCGGCGTGCCCGTGTCCAGCGTTTGGGTCACCGCGTCCAGGTCCCCGGCGCCGCCGAGCCGCGCGGCCAGCACCCCGTTGGCGACCGCGCCGAACAGTGTCGCGCCCACCGTCTGGCCGGTCTGGCGGCAGAAGAGGATCGACGCCGTCGCCGTGCCGCGTTCGTCCCAGTCGACGGTCGACTGGACGCCGATGATCAGGGGGAGTTGGAAGAGGCCGAGGGCGCCGCCCAGCAACAGCATCAGCAGGGCCGGTTGCCAGGGGGAGCCCGGGTAGGGGAGGAACGGGAAGGCCAGCAGGATCAGGGTCGCCGTGCCGATGCCGAACAGTGCGGTGTTGCGGAAGCCGATCCGGCGGTAGACGTGCTGGCTGAGCGCCGCCGACACCGGCCAGCTCAGCGTCCATACGGAGAGGACGAACCCGGCGGCGACGGGGGCCAGTCCGAGGACCGCCTGCGCGTAGGTGGGGAGGAAGACAGTGGGGGCGACCATCAACAGGCCCAGCGCGCCCAGCGCCAGGTTCACCGCCGCGATCGTGCGGCGCCGCCACACCCACCCGGGGATGATCGGCTCGGCCGCCCGGCGCTCGATCACCACCACGACGCCGACCAGCGCGAGTCCCGTACCGAACAGGGCGAGGGAGGGGGCGGAGAGCCATTCCCACGCCACCCCGCCCTGCACCAGCGCGGTCAGCAGGACACCGCCGCAGGCGAACACGGCGAGCGCGCCCGCCCAGTCGATGCGGGGCCTGGGGCCCGGTTCGCGCCGGGGCTCGTGCAGGTGGCGGACGATCAGCCACAGTGCCAGCGCGCCGATCGGCAGGTTGATCAGGAAGATCCAGCGCCAGTCGGCGTACGCCGCCAGGACCCCGCCGAGTGCCGGGCCCGCGATCGCCGAAGTCGCCCACACGGTGGACAGCTTGGCCTGGATCTTCGGGCGTTCCTTGAGCGGGTAGAGGTCGGCGGCGAGTGTCTGCACCGTGCCCTGGAGGGCGCCGCCGCCCAGGCCCTGGACGATGCGGAAGGCGATGAGCGCGGCCATGTTCCAGGCGGTGGCGCAGAGGAGGGAGCCGAGGAGGAAGAGGACCGCGCCCGTGACGAGGACCGGTTTGCGGCCGAAGGTGTCGGAGAGCTTGCCGTACACCGGGAGTGTGACCGTCACGGCCAGTAGGTATCCCGAGAACAGCCAGGAGAAGACCGAGAAGCCGCCGAGGTCGCCGACGATCTGCGGTACGGCCGTCGACACGATGGTGGAGTCGAGCGCGGCCAGCGCCATGGAGAGCATGAGTGCGGCGACGACGGCACGGCGTCGTCGGATGTCGGTGCGCTTCGTGGTGAGCGCGTCCTCCTGTGCGGCCGGTATCTCGGTGTCTTCCTGGCTGTCTCTCTGACCCACTGGATTCCTTCCCCATGCACCTATCTGCCGCACGACAGCCTCCCACTTGACCCTCACGTCGCGGGAGGGGCGACGCTGGCTGGGCTTGCGGGTGGAGGTGGCCCCGAGGCGGGGTCCACCCAAGGGTGGAGATCCCCTAGGGGTTCCTCCGTACTAGGGCTCGGGGAGGGGTCGTACCGCCGGAGGAGGAGACGGGGTGGTCGCCCTCCTTAACCTGGCTTTACGCCGCGGGGGTGGGGTTTTCCCCAGCAAAAGACTGCGCTGAGCACCAGCGCGCCGGAGCACCCCCCGACGCCAGACTTATCGGCGTAGCCAAGCACGCGGAAGTAGATGCAGAAGCGCACGCACAAGCCATCAACCGGCATAGGAGACATACCGTGACATCGGCTGTGACCATTCCCAGGCACGGGGGCACTGGAGGGCGTACGGCCGTTGCCGCGCGGGCGCGGCAGGTCGTGAAGGCGTACGGGTCCGGTGAGACCCGCGTCGTCGCCCTCGACCACATCGACGTGGACATCGCGCGGGGCCAGTTCACCGCGATCATGGGCCCCTCCGGGTCCGGCAAGTCCACGCTGATGCACTGCCTCGCCGGGCTCGACACCGTGACGAGCGGTCAGATCCACCTCGACGAGACCGAGATCACCGGCCTCAAGGACAAGAAGCTCACGCAGCTGCGCCGGGACCGGATCGGCTTCATCTTCCAGGCGTTCAACCTGCTGCCGACGCTGAACGCCATAGAGAACATCACGCTGCCGATGGACATCGCCGGGCGGAAGCCGGACAAGGGATGGCTGGCCCAGGTCGTCGAGACCGTCGGCCTCGCCGACCGGCTCAAGCACCGGCCGAACCAGCTCTCCGGCGGACAGCAGCAACGTGTCGCCGTGGCACGGGCGTTGGCGGCTCGGCCCGAGATCATCTTCGGTGACGAGCCGACCGGAAACCTGGACTCCCGAGCGGGCGCCGAGGTGTTGGGCTTCCTGCGGCGGTCCGTGACCGACCTCGGGCAGACCATCGTGATGGTCACGCACGACCCGAACGCCGCCTCGTACGCGGACCGTGTGCTGTATCTCGCCGACGGCCGGATCGTCGACGAGATGTACCAGCCGACGGCCGATCAGGTCCTGGACCGCATGAAGGACTTCGACGCCCGGGGGCGTACGTCATGACCGTCCTGAAGACCTCGATGCGCAACTTCTTCGCGCACAAGGGGCGGATGGCTCTGTCGGCGGTGGCGGTGATGCTGTCGGTGGCCTTCGTCTGCGGCACGCTGGTGTTCACGGACACCATGAACACGACGTTCGACAAGCTCTTCGCCGCCACCTCGTCCGACGTCACGGTCAGCACGAAGGACGCGTCGGACACCGGTGAGACGCAGGCCGACAACGGCAAGCCGCCGGTCATGCCCGCCTCCGTGCTCGGCCGGGTGCAGGGGGCCGACGGGGTCAAGTCGGCCGAGGGCACCGTCTTTACGACCTCGGTGACCGTCATCGACGCCGACAAGGACAGCCTCTCGCCCACCAGCGGCGCCCCGACCATCGTCGGCAACTGGAACACCAACGACGCCCGGACGATGAAGATCTCCTCCGGGAACGCGCCGCGCGGCCCGGACCAGATCATGGTCGACGCGGACACCGCCGACAAGCACGACCTCAAGCTCGGTGACGAGATCGGTGTCATCACGGCGGTCGGTACGCACAAGGCGAAGATCTCCGGCATCGCGGACTTCACCGTCACCAACCCCGGTGCCGCGATCTTCTACCTCGACACGAAGACCGCCCAGCAGGCCCTGGTCGGCGAGTCCGACGTCTACACCAACATCAACGTCACCGCGGCGGCCGGGGTCAGCGACGCGCAGCTGAAGAAGAACGTCGCGGCCGGCCTCGACGGTGCCTACAAGGTGCAGACCGCCAAGGAGGTCGCGGACGCCAACTCCGAGGACGTCCAGGACCTCATGGGCGTCTTGAAGTACGCGATGCTCGGTTTCGCCGGGATCGCCTTCCTCGTCGGCATCTTCCTCATCATCAACACCTTCTCGATGCTGGTCGCCCAGCGCACCCGCGAGATCGGCCTGATGCGGGCCATCGGGTCCAGCCGCAGGCAGGTCAACCGTTCGGTCCTGGTCGAGGCGCTGCTGCTCGGTGTCCTCGGCTCGGTGCTCGGCGTGGGCGCCGGTGTGGGGATCGCGATCGGGCTGATGAAGCTCATGAGCTCCATGGGGATGAATCTGTCCACGGACGACCTGACCGTCGTCTGGTCCACCCCGGTGGCCGGCCTGGTGCTCGGCGTCGTGGTCACCGTGCTCGCCGCGTACCTGCCCGCCCGCCGCGCGGGCAAGGTCTCCCCGATGGCCGCCCTGCGGGACGCCGGCGCTCCGGCGGACGCCAAGGCCGGTGTCGTACGGGCTGTGCTGGGGCTCGTCCTCACGGGCGCCGGCGGCTACGCCCTGTACCTGGCGGCCGCGGCCGACAAGGCGAGCGAGGGCGCGATGTGGCTGGGCGGCGGCGTGGTGCTGAGCCTGATCGGCTTCGTCGTCATCGGCCCGCTGCTCGCGGGCGGCGTGGTCCGCGTCCTGAGCGCCGTACTCCTGCGGGTCTTCGGCCCGGTCGGGCGGATGGCCGAGCGCAACGCGCTGCGCAACCCGCGCCGCACGGGTGCCACGGGGGCGGCCCTGATGATCGGTCTCGCGCTCGTCGCCTGCCTGTCCGTGGTGGGCTCCTCGATGGTCGCCTCGGCGACGGACCAGCTGGACAAAACCGTCGGCACCGACTTCATCATCCAGTCCGACAGCGGCCAGCTGATCACCCCGCAGGCGGTCGAGGCCGCGAAGTCGGCGGAGGGCATGGAGCGGTTCACCGAGTACAAGCTGCTGGACGCCGCGCTGTCCACGCCGGACGGCAAGACGTCCAAGGGCGAGACCATCAACGCCGCCGACCCGTCGTACGCGACGGACCTGCGCACCAAGACGGTCGCAGGGAACCTCGCGGACGCCTACCGGCCCGACTCGATGTCGGTCTTCGACGGCTTCGCGAAGGAGCACGGGCTCGAGCTCGGCTCGAAGGTCGAGGTCGACTTCAAGGACGGTACGACGGCCGCGCTGACGGTCCGCGCGATCACCAGCGACGACGTCGTCATCGACAAGGGCGCGATGTACGTGTCGATAGCGACCGTGGCCAAGTACGTCCCCGCCGACAAGATGCCGCTCGACGCCCTGCTCTTCGGCTCGGCGAAGGACGGCCAGGAGGCGGCCGCGTACAAGTCGCTGAAGACGGCACTGGACGACTACCCGCAGTACGCCGTCCGTGACCAGACCGACTACAAGGAAGCCCTGAAGGACCAGATCGGCCAGCTCCTGAACATGATCTACGGGCTGCTGGCCCTCGCGATCATCGTGGCGGTCCTGGGTGTGGTGAACACCCTGGCCCTGTCGGTCGTCGAGCGGACCCGGGAGATCGGCCTCATGCGGGCCATCGGTCTGTCGCGCCGTCAGATGCGTCGCATGATCCGCCTGGAGTCGGTCGTCATCGCCCTCTTCGGCGCCCTGCTGGGCCTCGGCCTGGGCATGGGCTGGGGCGCCACCGCCCAGCAGCTGCTCGCCCTGGAGGGGCTGAAGGTGCTGGAGATCCCCTGGCCGACCATCATCGGCGTCTTCATCGGCTCCGCGTTCGTGGGCCTGTTCGCCGCCCTGATCCCGGCGTTCCGGGCGGGCCGGATGAACGTACTGAACGCGATCGCCACCGAATAGCCACCGCGCACGGGGGTCGTGGGGGCGGGCCCGGTAGGGGAGGTGATCACCTCCCCTACCGGGCCCTACGTCATGTGCGTCGCTCCAGGAGTACGTAGCCGTGGGCGGCGCCCGTGATGTCGTACGCGGCGTGCGGGTGCAGTCGACGGGCGTACGCCTGGACGTCCCGGATCGAGTGGTCGGAGGTGTTGAGGGCGATGAAGTCCGGGGTGATGCCGCCCGTGGCGCCGGTCCAGAAGACCCGGCAGCGCGAGGTCAGTCGGCTGCTCGGGCCGATGTTCGCCTCGACGCTCGCCCCGTCCGGGACGCGCTCCAGCATCCGCTCGACGGCGCTCACCCGGGCGGGCTTCCGGTAGGCGTCGGGGTCGGTCAGCATGGACAGCGGGAGCGTGGTCGTCAGCGCGAGGGCGGCTGCGGCGACGGCGGAGGGCAGATGGCGCGCGTACGAGCGCATCCATGGGCGCGGGCTCCACCGGGCGTGGGAGAGCGCGTCGGCGAGGGCGAGTGAGAGGACCGGCATCAGGACGGCGCTGTAGTGCCAGTCCGTGCCCCAGTAGTGCGGGTCGGAGGCGGCGAAACGCCAGCCCAGGGTCGGCAGGGCGACCAGGAGCAGCGGGGAGCGCAGGGCGAGCAGGCCGGTGGTGGGGATCAACAGCCAGGCGAGGGTGCGGAGTTTGGTACCGAGGCCGTCGAAGAGGGCACTGTGGAAGGCTCCGGTCGCGGCGTCGGCCTTGTCCCAGTAGTCGTATGTGCCGGCGGTGTTGAAGGACGGGATCACGACGGTGAAGGTGAGCACTGCGGCGAGTACGCCGAAGGCCGCGGCCCCGAGCGCGTGGACGGCCGTACGCGGGGCCGGGCGGCGCGCCCGCGCCGCGACGACCAGGGCGATAGCCGCCACCGTCAGCCCGAGGTCCTCCTTGACGAGCACCAGGGGGAGCGCCCACAGCAGGGCCGCGCGCCATCGGTGGGCGAGGACCGCTTCGAGGGCGAAGGCGATCAGTGGGACGGCGAAGCAGATCTCGTGGAAGTCGAAGTCGACGGCGCGCTGTATGCCCCAGGACAGCCCGTACGCGATGCCGAGCGCGAGTCCGCGGCGGCGGCCGAGGAGCCGGGCGGCGGCGCGGGTGACCGGCACGGCGGACAGCGCGAGCAGCGCCGCCTGGGCGACGAGGAGGGTGACCGGGGTGGGGAAGAGGCGGTAGGCGGGGGCGAGGAGGGCGGTGATCGGGCTGAAGTGGTCGCCGAGGACGTTCGTGCCGGGTCCCTTGAGGTCCACGATCGGTGCCCGCAGGTGGGCGTAGCCGCGGACGGCCTGCTCGAAGATGCCGAGGTCCCAGGATCGGGTCGCGAGATACCGGTAGCGGCCGATGGAGAGGGCGGCGTAGGCGGTGAAGAGCGCGGTGGCCAGGAGCCGGGCGTCGCGGGGGCGCCGGTCACGGGTGGGGGCGGCCGTGACCGGCGGGGGTATGGGGGTGGTTCTGGGCGGGCTGTCGAGAACTCCGGGCACGGTGGTCCTTGGGGTGTGTCAGCGGGAGGCGGCCGACGCCGAGCCCGTGGGGGTGATCGGCACCACGAGGTCGGTGGGGGTCGGGCTGCCGGGGAGGTCGGAGGCCGACAGCTCGGGGGAGGGCGTGAGCATGGCCGAGGGTGTTGTGGGGACGCTGTGCGAGGGCTCGGGGGGCGGCGCGGCGGGGGAGTCGTCCGAGGGGATCGTCACCCGCGCCCTTCCGGACGGGGTGGGTGAGGAGAACGGGGAGAGCGGGGACGAGGACGAAGATGCGGACGACGAGGTCGGTGGGGGCGACGGGCGCAGGCCGTACGGGTCCGGCGTCGGCGGTACGACGGGTCCCGCGGGCTGCGGTTCGGGCTGTCCGAGCCGCACCGCGGCGACCGCCGCCGCCCCGCCCAGCAGGCACACCACGCAGGCGGCAGCGGCGGCCAGCGTCCGGCGTCTGCGCCGGGTGCCGAGGGCCTCGACGCGGGCGACGGGCGCGGGCGCGTCCATCAGGCGTACGCCGGTGTCGGCGGCCCGCTTGAGCGCGGCCGCGAGGGCCTGGTCGCGGTCGTCGTGGGCGGGCTGCTTGGGGGGCTCAGACACCGTGGTCCTCCTCGAACGCACTGGTTGACTCGTCGAGGTGGGGCGCGAGCGCGGCCCTCGCCCGGGACAGGTGGGTCTTGACGGTCCCGGGCGCGATGCCGGTCTCGGCGGCCACCTGCTCGACGGTGAGATCGCAGACGTAGTGCAGGACGGCGACCAGGCGCTGCCGCTCCGACAGCCGCCGCAGCGCCGTCACCAGCGCGACCGTGTCCGGGTCCGGCCCGGCCGCGCTGTCCCGCAGGCCGCCGTCGCGCAGCCGCCATGCCTCCAGGGAGCGGCCCCGACGGCGCCACCGGCTGACGGCGAGCCGCCAGGCGACGGTCCGGATCCAGGCCTCGGGTCCGACCGCGCGGTCGAGCCGGCTCCGGCGCCCCCAGGCCCGTACGAACGCCTCCTGCACCACGTCCTGCGCCTCGTGCAGGTCCCCGGTCATCAGATAGAGCTGCCCCACCAGCTGGGGCAGGGAGCGCGCATAGAACTCCTCGAACTCCTCGACGGTCATGCGGCTCCCGGTACGTGATCACGTGTCGAGGGGTATACGCCGGGTGCGCGGGGTGCGGTTTACAGCCGGAGGCCAAGTGTGGGGTGGGTCACTTCGGGCCGCTTCCGGCGGCCGGCCGGGGCGGGGCCGGTACCGGGAGACCTCTTGCGCCCCACAGGGAGCGCGACGCCGACGTAGGCTGGAAACCCCCGGCCCGTTCCACGTGTCGGGCGGTTCGCGTTGCCCACTCCCCGGGATGGAAGCCCTTCATGAGCCTGCACGGTCTGCTCGACGCCGTCGTCAAGGACGCCGCCCTCGCGGAGGCGGTGAGGGCCGCCACCGACGGCAACCGGATGCACGTCGACCTGGTCGGTCCGCCCGCCGCCCGCCCCTTCGCCGTGGCGGCGCTGGCCCGCGAGGCGCGTCGCACCGTACTGGCGGTGACGGCGACGGGCCGCGAGGCCGAGGACCTGGCCGCGGCGCTCAGGTCTCTCCTGCCGCCCGACACCGTCGCGGAGTACCCCTCCTGGGAGACGCTCCCGCACGAGCGGCTGTCGCCCCGGTCGGACACCGTCGGCCGCCGCCTCGCCGTCCTGCGCCGCCTGGCCCACCCGCGCCCCGACGACCCCGAGACCGGCCCGGTCTCCGTCGTCGTGGCCCCCGTACGCTCCGTGCTCCAGCCGCAGGTCAAGGGCCTGGGCGACCTGGAGCCGGTGGCGTTGCGCACGGGGCAGACGGCCGACCTGGGTGCGATCGTCGAGGCGCTCGCGGCAGCCGCGTACTCCCGGGTCGAGCTGGTCGAGAAGCGCGGCGAGTTCGCGGTCCGCGGTGGCATCCTCGACGTGTTCCCGCCCACCGAGGAGCACCCCCTTCGGGTGGAGTTCTGGGGCGACGACGTCGAGGAGATCCGTTACTTCAAGGTCGCAGACCAGCGGTCCCTGGAGGTCGCCGAGCACGGAGTGTGGGCGCCGCCGTGCCGTGAACTGCTGCTCACGGACGAGGTACGGGAGCGGGCGGCCCGGCTGGCCGAGGCCCACCCCGAGCTGGGCGAACTGCTCGGAAAGATCGCCGAGGGGATCGCCGTAGAGGGAATGGAATCCCTGGCTCCGGTCCTGGTCGACGACATGGAGCTGCTGCTCGACGTGCTGCCCAAGGGCTCGATGGCCGTCGTCTGCGACCCGGAGCGGGTGCGGACGCGGGCCGCGGACCTGGTGGCGACCTCGCAGGAGTTCCTGCAGGCGTCCTGGGCGGCGACGGCCGGGGGCGGCGAGGCCCCGATCGACGTCGGCGCGGCGTCCCTGTGGTCCATCGCGGACGTACGGGACCGGGCGCGCGAGCTGGACATGATGTGGTGGTCGGTGTCGCCGTTCGCGGCGGACGAGACGTTCGCATCTGCCGCTGACGCGGCGGGGAGCGCGGACACGTTGAAGCTCGGCATGCACGCTCCCGAGACCTACCGCGGCGACACGGCCAGGGCGCTGGCGGACACCAAGGGCTGGCTGGCCGACGGCTGGCGCACGGTCTACGTCACCGAGGCGCACGGCCCGGCCGCCCGTACGGTGGAGGTGCTGGGCGGCGAGGGCATCGCGGCGCGCCTCGACGCGGACCTCGCCGGGATCGGCCCCTCCGTCGTCCATGTGGCGTGCGGTTCCATCGACTACGGCTTCGTGGACGCTTCGTTGAAGCTCGCGGTCCTGACGGAGACCGACCTCTCCGGCCAGAAGGCGGCCGGCAAGGACGGCGCGCGCATGCCGGCCCGCCGCCGCAAGACCATCGATCCGCTGACCCTCGAAGCGGGCGACTACATCGTGCACGAGCAGCACGGCGTCGGCCGCTACATCGAGATGGTGCAGCGGACCGTGCAGGGCGCGACCCGCGAGTACCTGGTGGTGGAGTACGCCCCGGCCAAGCGCGGCCAGCCCGGCGACCGCCTCTACATCCCCACCGACCAGCTGGAACAGATCACCAAGTACGTGGGCGGCGAGGCCCCGACCCTGCACCGCCTCGGCGGCGCCGACTGGACGAAGACCAAGGCGCGCGCCAAGAAAGCGGTCAAGGAGATCGCGGCGGATCTGATCAAGCTGTACTCGGCCCGGATGGCGGCCCCCGGACACGCGTTCGGCTCCGACACCCCGTGGCAGCGCGAGCTGGAGGACGCGTTCCCGTATGCGGAGACCCCCGACCAGCTCACCACCATCGCCGAGGTCAAGGACGACATGGAGAAGACGGTCCCGATGGACCGCCTGATCTGCGGCGACGTGGGCTACGGCAAGACGGAGATCGCGGTGCGCGCGGCCTTCAAGGCGGTGCAGGACGGCAAGCAGGTGGCGGTGCTGGTGCCGACCACGCTGCTGGTGCAGCAGCACTTCGGGACGTTCAGCGAGCGCTACTCGCAGTTCCCGGTGAACGTCCGCGCCCTGTCCCGATTCCAGACCGACACGGAGGCGAAAGGGGTCCTGGAAGGCCTGCGGGAAGGCGCCGTGGACGTCGTCATCGGCACCCACCGCCTGTTCTCCTCCGAGACGAAGTTCAAGGACCTGGGCCTGGTCATCGTCGACGAGGAGCAGCGCTTCGGCGTCGAGCACAAGGAGCAGCTGAAGAAGCTGCGGGCGAACGTGGATGTGCTGACGATGTCCGCGACCCCCATCCCCAGGACGCTCGAGATGGCGGTGACCGGCATCCGCGAGATGTCGACGATCACCACCCCGCCGGAGGAGCGGCACCCGGTGCTGACCTTCGTCGGCCCGTACGAGGAGAAGCAGATCGGCGCGGCCGTCCGCCGCGAACTGCTGCGCGAGGGCCAGGTCTTCTACATCCACAACCGGGTCGAGTCCATCGACCGGGCGGCGGCGCGGCTGCGTGAGATCGTCCCCGAGGCGCGTATCGCGACGGCGCACGGCCAGATGGGGGAGCAGGCTCTGGAGCAGGTGGTCGTCGACTTCTGGGAGAAGAGGTTCGACGTGCTCGTGTCGACCACGATCGTCGAATCCGGCATCGACATCTCGAACGCCAACACGCTGATCGTGGAGCGCGGCGACAACTTCGGCCTCTCGCAGCTGCATCAGCTGCGGGGCCGGGTAGGGCGAGGCAGGGAGCGCGGCTACGCGTACTTCCTCTACCCGCCGGAGAAGCCCCTGACCGAGACCGCTCACGAGCGGCTCGCGACCATCGCCCAGCACACGGAGATGGGCGCGGGCATGTACGTGGCGATGAAGGACCTGGAGATCCGCGGCGCGGGCAATCTGCTCGGCGGCGAGCAGTCGGGTCACATCGCGGGCGTCGGCTTCGATCTGTACGTGCGCATGGTGGGCGAGGCGGTCGCCGACTACCGGGCGTCGCTGGAGGGCGGGGTGGAGGAGGAGCCGCCGCTCGAGGTCAAGATCGAGCTTCCGGTCGACGCCCACGTCCCGCACGACTACGCCCCCGGCGAGCGGCTGCGCCTGCAGGCCTACCGCGCCATCGCCTCCGCCAACACGGAGGAGGACGTCAAGGCGGTACGGGAGGAACTCGTCGACCGCTACGGCAAGCTCCCGGAGCCGGTCGAGAACCTGCTCCTGGTGGCGGGCCTGCGGATGCTCGCGCGGGCGTGCGGCGTCGGTGAGATCGTGCTCCAGGGCAACAACATCCGCTTCGCGCCGGTGGAGTTGCGGGAGTCGCAGGAGCTGCGCCTGAAGCGGCTCTACCCGGGGACGGTCATCAAGCCGGCCGCCCACCAGCTCCTGGTCCCCCGCCCGAAGACGGCGAAGGTGGGCGGGAAGCCGTTGGTGGGGCGGGAGTTGCTGGGCTGGACGGGGGAGTTCCTGGCGACGATCCTTGGGTCGTAGCCGGTTGCCGTCGGGCCGACGGTGACGGGAACGGTGGGGCGGGTGTGCCATGTCGAAGAGCGTCAGCGGGATCAGTGAGGTCGACGAGATGGTTCAGGGTGACGGCGGTAGCGAGGCGGGCGGCGGTACCGAGGCGCGCAGCGGTACCGAGGCGCGCAGCGGTACCGAGGCGGACGGCGATACCGAGGCGGTCGTCGAGCTGGGCGAAGTGCGTCGGCTGTGGCACCTGCTGGAGCCTCTGCACGCGGTGCTCTACTACGCGCCGGAGGTCTTCGCGCAGGCGTCCGCGCTCGGGTACGAAACGGGGGAGCGCTGGCCGACGTACTTCCCCTTGCGCGCCGCTCCGTTGGGGGCGGTCGGGAGCGGGCGCGTCACGTCCGCCTTCTACAGCTTCAGCCCGCGGATGGTCGCCGAGCACATGGACTCCGCGTGGCAGAAGGCGAGCCCCGCGGACGTCCTGAGCGCGAGGGAACGGGGCATCGACGGGGCGTACCGCGCGATGTTCGGCGACCGGGCGACGAGCCCCGAGCTGGTCGAGGCCGCCGGACTGCTGCGCCGGGCAGCCGAGGCCGCGAACACCGCGGGTCGTCCCCTGGCCGCGGCCAACGCGGAGTTGGCGTGGCCCGATGCTCCACACCTGCGGTTGTGGCACGCGGCGACGATCCTGCGTGAGCACCGGGGAGACGGTCACCTCGCGGCGCTGCTCGTCGCCGGGCTCGACCCGGTGGAGGCCCTCGTCTCGTTCGCGGCGATCGGTGCGGCCTCCGTCGAGCGCTTCGAGAGCCGCGGCTGGAGCCTGGAGGAGTGGAGCGCCGCCCGTCAACGCCTCGTCGCGCGCGGCCTCGTGACCGCATCCGGCACCGCCACACCGGCCGGCCGCGCCCTCCGCGCCGAGATCGAACACCACACGGACCAACTGGCCGCAGCCCCCTGGCGCGCCCTCACCCCGGCCGACCGCACCCGCCTCACCGAACTGCTCGGTGAGTTCTGGGTCGCGGTGCTGGGCTCGGGACTGCTGCCCTCGGAAACGACGCTCGGGATCGGGAAGGTGTGACACGCGGGCCCATGAAATGGTCCGGCGCGGAACACACGTGAAGCCGCCCGCGGGAATTGCGATGCGCGGACGGCCTCTGCGTTCACGTGGTGTGGGTGGGCCGCCCCTCCGTGCGTCTCCGGGTCACGGCTGTTCGCGGCTCCGGGTTACGGCTGGTCGGGCCGGTCGGGTCGGTCGGACCGGTCGCGGTCCATGCCCATCGCGCCTTCGGCCCTCTGCTGCGCGTCGTCGACCTTGTCGGCGTACTTCCCGCCCGTCCTCTCGTTGATCTCCTGTTCCGCGGCGTCGGACATGTCCTTGCCCTTGGACTTCGAGTGGCTCTTGAACTTGTCGAAGATGCCCATCCAGGAGCTCCTTCCGGAGGTATGTCACCACCGACGATACGCCCGGCGTGCACCTATTGCCCGTTGGGTGCGGGTATGGACGGCGCCCTCCGGCCACTACCGTGAGGACCGGGGAAACACGCCCGCACAGGGCGGACCCGGGGAGGTAAGGGGAGGGACGTCGTGGTGAGTCGGAGGGGTGGGGCGGCCGCGGCCGCACTGGTGCTGTTCGCCGTCGGCGCCGGTGCCGGCGGCTGCACGAAGGACACCGAGGGCTTCGAGGGCTCCGAAGGTGCGCAGGGGACGACGGCCGGCGGCGCCGCCCTCACCGCCATGGAATCGCTCACCGTCAAGGGGCGCGCGCCCAAGACGGGCTACGACAGGGCGAGGTTCGGCACGGCCTGGGCCGACACGGACTCGAATCGGTGTGACACCCGCGACGACATCCTCAAACGGGACCTGGAGAACGTGAAGTTCACCGGTGGGACCTGCAAGGTCGCCTCCGGAACGCTCGCCCCGGACCCCTACTCCAGCAAGGACGTGACGTTCGTGCGGGGCCGCAGCCTGGTGGACATAGATCACGTCGTCGCGCTCTCGGACGCCTGGCAGAAGGGGGCGAAGTACTGGGACGCGAGCAAGCGGATAGCGCTGGCCAATGACCCGCTCAACCTCCTGGCCGTCGATTCGAGCACCAACCGCAGCAAGGGTGACGGTGACACGGCGACCTGGCTTCCGCCCAACAAGGCGTACCGCTGTGCGTATGTGGCCTCGCAGGTGGCCGTGAAGAGGAAGTACGGGCTGTGGGTCACCCGTGGCGAGAAGGCCGCGATGAAGAAGGTGCTCTCCGGCTGCCCCGGCCAGAAGCTTCCCTCGGGCGGCAACCCGACACGGGCGCCGGAGCGGTTCCATGCGGGCTGACGCCTATCGTGTGCGGCATGGAGTTGAAGGTGTCGTGTCTCGCGGAACGTCCTGAGATGCTCGGCCGGGTGGTCGGGATGGCCACCACCTGGCCCGAGTTCCTGCTCCATGACCCCGTGGGTGACGCGCACTACGGCCGGATCGCCGCCGAGTTGCCGGAATACGTGCTGTTCGCCGAGGACGAGCCCGGTCATGTGGTCGCCCACGCGTACAGCGTCCCCTTCGCCCTCGCGGAGATGGATCGGGGCGAGCTGCCCGCGCGGGGCTGGGACGAGGTACTGGCCTGGGCGTTCGCCGATCTGCGCCGCGGCACCCCGCCCGACACCGTGAGCGCCATCTCGATCGTCGTCGCCCCGCAGGCCCAGGGCAGCGGGCTGTCGGCCTGGATGCTCTCCGCGATGCGCGACAACGCGCGGGCGCGCGGCTTCGACGAGGTCGTCGCCCCCGTACGTCCCAGCGCCAAGCACCTGGAGCCGTGGACACCGATGGAGGAGTACGCGTTCCGGCAGCGCGCCGACGGCCTGCCGTACGACCCGTGGCTGCGCGTCCATGTCCGTGCGGGCGGCGCCATCGAGGCGGTGGCCCCGGCCTCCATGACCGTGGCCGCCTCGGTGGAGGAGTGGCGCGACTGGACCGGCCTGCCCTTCACTGCGCAGGGCCCCGTCGAGGTGCCCGGCGCCCTGAGCCCGGTGCACTGCGAACCCGAGCGCGGTTACGCGGTGTACGTCGAGCCCAACGTGTGGGTGCGACACCGGCTCTGAGTCCGTGCTGCGCCACCGGCTCGACTCGGAGCCCGGCCCGGTCGTACGGCGATCGGCTCCAGTGCCCGGGGGCATCCTGGAGCCGATGGTCGTGGTGAGACGTCGTCGTCAATGCGGGTGGCGTCAGCCCGTCTTCTTCCAGTCCTTGCAGCCCACGGTCTTGAAGTAGCCGTCGCCGGCGCTGATGGTGACGACGGCCGTGCCGGTCACGTTGTTGTTGGCGATGATCGAGTCCATCGACTGGGTGGCGTCCTTGGCGCGCTCCCAGTAGCACATGTCGTCGCTGTTGCCGGTGGACTTGTAGGTGCCGGGGGCGATGTCGAAGCCGACTCTGTGCATGCCGCCGTCGCCCTTCATCTGCGTGGCCGGGGTACCGGACGCCTTGGCGTCGACGGCCTCCCAGTCCTTGCAGCCGCTCGACTTGAAGAGCTTGTCGCCCGCCGCGATCGTCACGTAACTGGTGCCGCTGACGTTGTCGTTGGCGAGGATCGATTCCATGTCGCCCGAGGAGTCCTTGGCGCGCTCCCAGTAGCACATGTCGTCGGTGTTGCCCGTCGTGCGGTAGGTGCCGGGCTTGATGTCCGTGCCGACCTCGAAGTCGCCGTCCCCCTCGAACGCGGCCTTCTTCTCGGTCTTTTCGGCGTTGGAGTCCGCTTTCTTTGCGGACCCGGACCCGGAACCAGTCCCCGACTCGCGCTCGGCGGAGGCGGACGTGTCCTTGCCCTTGTCGCCCGAGCCCCCGTCGCCGCTGCCCGCGTTGGCCGACACCGCACCGATGACGACGATGCCCACGACGGCCCCCAGCGCGACCTTGCCCTTCGTGCCCATGACTGTTCCCTCCCCAGGGTGGCAACCGCCTCTTTCCGGCGATTGCTCGTTCGGTGGGTCAATAACAACAGAGCTTGTGAACCGAGTCAACACTGTTCACAGGGAAGGTTATGTACACGCCCGTGAAGGTGTAGATCTTGCATACGTCGGTATGCTCGACGCCACAGACCAGCGCCAGGGTCGGAGTCATGGCCGGAGTCATGGCCGAGGCCAGGGCCAGGCGCAGGCCAGGACGAGGGGAGCCGGGCAGGTGCAGGACAACGCGACAGAGGTGACCGCCGCCGGGATCGCGCGGCTCGCCGGGGTCGGCCGCGCGGCCGTCAGCAACTGGCGCCGCCGCCATGCCGACTTCCCCAAGCCGGTCGGCGGCACCGAGACCAGCCCGGCCTTCGCCCTCGACGAAGTCGAAACATGGTTGCGTGACCAGGGGAAACTCGCCGAAGTTCCGCTGCGTGAACGCGTCTGGCAGCAGCTCGCCGGACACCCCGAGGGCCCGGTCACCGCCCTCGTGCACGCCGGCTGCGCGCTCCTGCTCATTCACGACCGCCCCACCGTGTGGCTGGAGCTGAGCGCCGGCTCCGACGAACGCCTCGCCGCGAGGCTGCCCGCCGCGCTCGACCAGGTGCTCACCCCCCGCTTCGGCCCACCCCGCGAGCGCGCTGTGAACACCCCCTCCGCCCCCGGCCAGGCTGTGAACGCCCCCTCGGCTCCGGGACCGGCTGTGAACATCCCCGCCCCCGGGCAGGCTGTGAACCCCCGTTCAGCCCTCGACCAGGCTGTGAACGCTCTCTCGGCCCCCACCCGGGCTGTGAACACCCCGACCGGCCCCCAGCTGCTCCCCTCCGCCCCGCTCCTGCGTGGCGCCGCTGAGCTCGCCGCAGAGCTGGGCGCCCGGCAGACGTACGAGTTCCTGCTCGGCCGGCACCTCGACGCCAACCCGCGTCAGTACACGCTCACCCCGGCCGGTCTCGCCGCGCTGATGGCCGACCTCGCCGGCCCCGCCCGGACGATCCTCGACCCGGCGTGCGGCACCGGCGCCCTGCTGCGCGCCGTGACTCCCAAGCCCGCCCAGGAGCTGTACGCCCAGGACAGCGCCCCCGAACTGGCCGCGCTCAGCGGGCTGCGGCTCGCCCTGAACGCCAAGGCCGTCACCGTCCGCACCGCCGCCGGGGACAGCCTGCGCGCCGACGCCTACGACGGCGTCAGGGCGGACGCCGTGCTGTGCCACCCGCCGTTCAACGAGCGCAACTGGGGCCACGACGAACTCGCCTACGACGCCCGCTGGGAGTACGGCTTCCCGGCCCGCACCGAGTCCGAACTGGCCTGGGTGCAACACGCGCTGGCCCATCTCAAAGAGGGCGGCAGCGCCGTCGTCCTCATGCCGCCCGCCGCCGCCTCCCGCCGCTCGGGCCGCCGCATCCGCGCCGACCTGCTGCGCCGCGGTGCCCTGCGGGCCGTGATCGCCCTGCCCGTCGGCGCGGCACCCCCGTACAACATCCCGCTCCACCTCTGGGTGCTGCGTCGCCCCGAGAAGGCCCCGGCGCAGCCCGAGTTGCTGCTCGTGGACACCGGTGAGGCGGCCACCGAAGGCCGCGGCGGGCTCGACTGGCAGGCCGTGCGGACCGCGGTGCTGGACGCCTGGCGGCCCTTCGAACGCACCGGTACGGCACCGGAGCAGCCGGGGCGCAGCCGGGCGGTGCCGGTCATCGAACTCCTCGATGACGACGTCGACCTGGCCCCCGCCCGTCATCTGCCGCCGGCCGCCGCGGGCTCCGGCTCCGAGGAGCTGGCGACCGTACGCGAACGCCTCGGCGAGACCCTCCGGCTGACGGCTGCCCTCACGCCTCCGGCGGCCGATCACACACAACTCGCCCGCTGGCCGCTGATCACGGTCGGCGAACTCGCGCGCGGGGGCGCGCTGGTGCTGCGTACGGGCACACATGTGGCCCCCGCGCGCGTGCCCGTGCTCACCGACCAAGACGTGCTCGCCGGAACCGCTCCGTCCGGCACGCTCCCCGAAGGGGACGAGGAGCCGGTGCTGGTCGAGCCGGGCGATGTCGTCGTCCCCGTGGTCGGCGGCGGCTCCACCGCGCGCGTGGTCGACGAGAGGACCGCGGGCGCCGCGCTCGGCCGCAACCTCACGCTCCTGCGACCCGATCCGGCGTCCCTGGATCCGTGGTTCCTCGCCGGTTTCCTGCGCGGCACCGCCAACAACCGTCAGGCCAGCAGTTACGCGTCCACCGCCACCCGGCTCGACGTGCGCCGCCTCCAACTGCCCCGACTGCCGCTCGACCAACAGCGCCACTACGGGGAACGGTTCCGCGCACTCGCCGAGTTCGAGGAGGCTCTCAGGCGTGCGGGGCGCCTCGGCGAGCAGTTGGTGCGCGGCATGTACGACGGCCTCACGGACGGGACGGTCGCGCCCGGCTGAGCCACGGTTGAGTCACTGCGGAAGTCACTGCCGGGCCGCTGCTGTGCCGCTGTTGGGCAGGCGAAGTGATCAGTACGACAATCATTCGGGACAACCGGGGACCGGTTGTCCTTGTCGGCCTATACGCTCGGACTTCGAACTCGGCCGTCTCATCCGTCGGTCTCAACCGTCCGTCCTCATCAGGCCTCCAGGAGCAGCCATGCAAGGCCACGGCTACGCGCAGCCGGTGAAGCAGCCGCCCCCGACCGGGTGGCTGGTCTTCCTGCGCGTGTTCTTCGTGGTGATCTCGGTGTTCAGCATCGGCCTCCTCTCCTGGACGATGCTGTTGCGCCTGGCCATCGTGACCCGCAAGACGCTGGACTGGAGTCTGATGGTGGCCGCGCTCGCGGCCGAGGTGCTCGGCCTCGTCCTGCTCGGTTCGGAGCCGGGCGACGAGATCCACACCGTGGGGGGATGGACGGGCATGGCCCTGCTCCTGGGCACGCTCGTGATCGTGATGTCGTACTACCTGGCGGCGGACGTACGGCACTTCCACCAGCTCCGCTTCGCGGCGTACGCACCGCGGCAGCAGCCCCCGGCGCCCGCGTACGGCTACCCGCAGCCCCAGCAGCTGCCGTACACCGCCACGACGGTCCCGCAGACCATGGCCCCCGCGCCCCCAATACCCCAGCCCCAGCCCCGGATGCCCCAGCCCCAGGTGCCCCAGCCTCAGCCCCGGATGCCTCAGCACCCGGTGCCCGCCGAGCCGCCGCAGCAGCGCCCCGCGCCCGCGCGGATCGACCAGGTGCGCGCCGAGCTCGACGAGCTCAGTGACTATCTGCGCAAGCGCGAGAGCAATCATGAGGGCAACCCCGAGGGCGGCAGGTGACCGGGTCGACGGGGGCGACGGGGGTGACAGGGCGCATGATCGCCGACCGCTACGAACTGTCCACGCTCATCGGGCAGGGCGGCATGGGTCAGGTCTGGACGGCGTACGACCAGCGCCTCGACCGGCGCGTGGCCGTCAAGCTCCTGCGCCCCGACAAGGTCGCGGGCCAGGAGGCCGACGAGCTGCGCCGCCGCTTCGTGCGCGAGTGCCGCGTCACCGCGCAGGTCGACCACCCCGGCCTGGTCACGGTCCATGACGCGGGCAGCGAGGGCGAGGAGCTGTTCCTCGTCATGCAGTACGTCGACGGGGCCGACCTCTCCGACCACCTCGCCGAGCACGACCCCTACCCCTGGCAGTGGTCCGTCGCCGTGGCCGCGCAACTGTGTGCCGTGCTCTCCGCGGTGCACGCCGTCCCCATCGTGCACCGCGACCTGAAACCGCGGAACGTGATGGTCAAGCAGGACGGCACGGTCACCGTCCTGGACCTGGGTGTCGCGTCGGTGATGGACACGGACACCACCCGCCTCACGCACACCGGCTCACCCATCGGCAGCCCCGCCTACATGGCCCCCGAGCAGGCAATGGGCGGCGCGGTCGGCCCGTACACGGACCTGTACGCACTCGGCGTACTGCTCCATGAACTCCTCAGCGGAGACGTGCCGTTCTCGGGCTCGACGGCCCTCGGCGTGCTCCACCGCCACCTCTACGAACCGCCGCTCCCCGTGCGGCGGCTGCGCCCCGAGGTGCCGCCGGCCTTGGAGAGCCTGGTCCTGCGGCTGCTCTCCAAGGACCCGCAGCACCGCCCGGCCTCCGCGCAGGAGACGTACGAGGAGCTGCTCCCGCTGCTGCCCGCGCGCGGTATGCCCTCCGGCGCCCCGCTCGACCCCACGCGCCCCTTCCTGCGCCCGCACGCCCCCTGGCCGGACCGGGCCCGCACGCCCGCGCCCCAACCGCAGGCCGCCCCGGCCGTGGCGAAGCCCGATGTCGCCGGCGCGGTCGACGAGGTCAAGCGGCTGCTCGGCGAGGGCCGCATCACGCAGGCCGTCGACATCCTCGGCTCGATCCTCCCGGCGGCGGCCGCCGAGCACGGCGAGCACTCACCCGTCGTACGCACCCTGCGCAAGCAGTACGCGGCCACGCTCATGGACGACGGCCAGTACCGGCGCGCGCTGCCCGAACTGCGCCGCCTGGCCGACGAGCGCGCCGCCGAGGCCGGCCAGTCCGACCCGCAGTCCCTGCGCTTCCGCTACGAGGCCGCGCAGTGCCTGGAGCAGCTCGGCGAAGCCGCCGCCGCGCTCGCGGAATACCGCGCACTGCTGCCGTACTACGAGAACCAGTACGTCGCCGGGGACCCCGAGCTCTCACTCGAAGTCCGGCAACGCATGGGCCACTTGCTGCTCGCCCTCGGCGACCGCGGCGCCGCCCACGACACGCTGGGCCGGCTGCTGCACGACGTGGAGCGGCTGCGCGGGCCCGGCCATCCGATGGCGGGGGAGATCCGACGGACGCTGCAGTGGCTGGGGCAGGTGCGGGGCTAGGGCCTGTCCGGCGGATCAGGTCGCAGACGCGGGGTCTGGTGCGCCCATCTGCGGCGTTGTCGTCGGTTGCCGACTCCCCCAAGTTCTCGGCTTCGCTCGAACAGGGGGGACCCCCATCGCGTCGTCGCCCTCCTCCGCCTTGCAGCTGGATGCACCAGACCCCGCTCACCTGGGCTATCAGGCGCCGTTGCTTCCCTGCGACCTGATCCGCCGGACAGGCCCTAGCCCTCCGCCGTGTCCTGGAAGGCGGAGACCGCGGCCTTCGCGGCCGCCTCGACGAGCGAAATGCCCTTCGCCTTCGACGTGTTGCCGCCGGACAGCGTCGCCACCAGGTAGTCGTGCCCGTCGGCGCTCACCCGCCCGATGCTGTTGATGTCCCACAGCCCGGTCGTGCTGCGCGCCAGCCACCCGTTCTTCAAGGCCCACTCGGTGCCGTCGGCGGCCGCCGACACCCCCCAGAGCTGGTCGGCGGCGATCTCGCCCATGAGCCCCTGGATGTACGTCCGCGAGGCCTCGCCGAGTTCGGAGTCGTCCCCGAACACCTGCTGGAGCAGGGTCAGCTGATCGGCCGCGGTGGTCTGGGTCAGTCCCCACAGCGCACCGTCCCCGCCCTCGGTCCCGGTCAGGCCGAAGCGCTTGTTCGCGGCATCGAGGCCGTCCGCCTGCCCGATGACGTCCCACAGGGCGGACGCGGACACGTTGTCGCTGTTCGTGATCATCGCGGTGGCGTACGTCTTCTCCTGCGCCGTCAGCTGCCGGTCCGCGTCCTGCGCCTGGAGCAGCAGCGTCGCGAGGATGTCGACCTTGACGATGCTCGCCGTGTCGAAGGCCGCATCGCCGTACCCGGCGCTCTCCCCGGAGTCGAGGTCGAGTACCGCGACCGACACCTCGGCGCCGTCCTCCACCGTCACGGACGTCATCGCCCTGGTGAGCAGCGCGTCCCGGTCCACCGCGGGCTGGGCCACAGATTCCACCGATGCCTCCTGGGTCGCCGACGCCGACGCCGTGGGTGACGCGGTGGGCGATGCCGAGGACGATACGAGACCGGCACGGTCGTGCGCCTGTGCCTTCACATACACGGTCCCGACCGCCGTACCGCCCACGAGGACGGTCGAGGCCACCACGGCGTAGATCAGGTGCCTGCGCCGATGGGGGGCGGGTACGCGCCGACGAGCTCTGTGAGGGGCCATCCCGCGATGGTGGGGGCCTCACCTGTGCTCGGCGTTAGACGAATGTTAGAGGCTTGTCAGCGAAAGCTGAGAATCCCATGAAAACTGTCACGGTCGGGTTTCCGGGCCCGCACAAGCGCAGCAGCATCCCCCCGATAGGGTCGGGGACCGTGGCGAACAAGAACATTCCCGACTCCGGCTTCCCCGACGACGACGGCTCCGCCGATCCCCGGCTGAGCGCGGCGCTCGCGGCCTGGGCCGAGGACCGCACCGCGGTGCGGCCGGTCCTGGAGGCGCTCAAGGGCGCCCGGCTCCTGGTGCCCGTCGTGGCCGTCCTCGGTGAGGTCGAGGAGGACGAGAACGGGCTGCGCCACGAGAAGACCAGCGACATGGCGGTGCCGACCCTGAAGGCCGGCGACCGCACCGCGCTGCCCGCCTTCACGTCCACCGAGTCGCTGGCCCGGTGGGACCCCGAGGCCCGCCCCGTCGCCGTACCCCTGCACCAGGCCCTGCAGGCCGCCGCGCACGAGAAGGCCGACACCGTCGTCCTCGATCTGGCCGGTCCCGTCCCCTACGAGCTGACCGGCCCGGCGCTGCTCGCCCTCGCCGAAGGGCGTACGACCGCGGACCCGCTCGCGGATCCCGCCGTGGTCGAGGCCGTACGCGCCGCCGTGGCCGCCGAGCCCGCCGTGCTCCGAGCCCACCTCGGCCCCGGCAGGGCCGACGGCACCCTCGCCCTCGTACTGGACCCTTCGGCCGTCCCGGCCGAAGCCGCCCGCACGGTCGCCGAGCGGCTCGCCGCCGACGAAACACTGAGGGCCCGCCTGGTGCGCGGTCTCGACCTGGCATTGCTGCCGGCCGGGACGACGCCGCCGGGCGAGCCCCTGTACGTACGCTCCTGAGGACCGTGATCGGCCGGACAGGTCCTAGCCGTAGATCGGACCGGTGTACTTCTCGCCCGGGCCCTGGCCCGGCTCGTCCGGGACGATCGACGCCTCGCGGAACGCCAGCTGCAACGACTTCAGCCCGTCGCGCAGCGGAGCCGCGTGGAAGGAGCTGATCTCCGTGGTGCTCGCGTCGAGCAGCCCGGCCAGCGCGTGCACCAGCTTGCGGGCCTCGTCCAGGTCCTTGTGCTCGTCGCCCTCCCCTTCTTGTGGGGCCAGGCCGAGCTTCACGGCGGCGGCGCTCATCAGGTTGACGGCGACCGTCACGATCACCTCGACCGCGGGGACCTCGGCGATGTCGCGGGTCATGGTGTCGAAGTCGGGGTTCTGGGGAGGGGTGTCACTCATGTCCCACACGATAGGCCCCGGCGCTCGTGCCCCTGACTGCGGGAGCCGGGCGACACCTGGTTAGCGCAGGCACCGGGGAACTGCTAACCTTGTGTAACGACCGGCCGGATGCGCCATGCGACCAGCAAGCGTGCTCGGCCCACAAGTGGAGGCTCCGATCTCCCACCCGACCGTCCTCCGGGATGGCGGGTCACCCGGTCAGGCGGCCGCCACCGTTCCGTACGGACGGTGGAGTCGCCCGATGTGCGCCCCGCGGTTGACCGCGGCGGTGCTCCGGTATTCCTTGGAGCCCCGCCTGTGTCCCGTCCGGGGCATTTTTCATGTGCCGCGGTGGTTGGTCCACGTGTCATCAAAGACATACGCGGCTGTCCTCCAGACAGTCGTGTGGTGCTACCGAGGAGGATCCATCAGCGCCGAGCCCCGCATCAACGACCGGATTCGCGTTCCCGAAGTGCGACTTGTCGGTCCCAGCGGCGAGCAGGTCGGGATTGTTCCGCTTGCCAAGGCCCTGGAGCTTGCGCAGGAGTACGACCTGGACCTGGTCGAGGTCGCGGCGAACGCCCGTCCGCCCGTGTGCAAGCTCATGGACTACGGGAAGTTCAAGTACGAGTCGGCCATGAAGGCCCGTGAGGCGCGTAAGAACCAGGCGCACACGGTCATCAAGGAGATGAAGCTCCGGCCGAAGATCGACCCGCACGACTATGACACCAAGAAGGGTCACGTCGTCCGGTTCCTCAAGCAGGGCGACAAGGTCAAGATCACGATCATGTTCCGTGGTCGCGAGCAGTCCCGGCCGGAGCTCGGCTACCGACTGCTGCAGCGTCTCGCGTCGGACGTCGAGGACCTCGGCTTCATCGAGTCGAACCCGAAGCAGGACGGCCGGAACATGATCATGGTTCTCGGCCCGCACAAGAAGAAGACCGAGGCGATGGCCGAAGCCCGTGAGGCCCAGGCGGCCCGCAAGGCGGAGGCGAAGGCCAACCCGGGCAAGTCGCAGAACGCCGCGGAGACCGACATCGCCGATGAGGACGTCGCCGACGAAGGTGTCACCGACGGCGAGACCACCGAGGCCCCGGCCGAGGCTTCCACCGAGGTCTGATCCCAGGGCGAAGGCCCCGGGAAGCCGCGGACGAGAGTCCGTGGAGTCCCGGGACACGAGTCCAGGGATGTCAATCGATACATCCATGACGTTCCACCGTGCCCGGTTTCACGACCGGGCACCGGAACGCCACTGACGAGGAGAGAACGGCGCTATGCCGAAGAACAAGTCGCACAGCGGTGCCAGCAAGCGCTTCAAGGTCACCGGCTCCGGCAAGGTGCTCCGCGAGCGCGCCGGCAAGCGCCACCTGCTCGAGCACAAGTCGTCCCGTCTGACGCGTCGCCTCACCGGCAACGCCGAGATGGCCCCGGGCGACGCCAAGAAGATCAAGAAGCTTCTCGGCAAGTGACGCATCGGCGCCTCGGCGCCGTACGTCAGGACCGGGACCCAATCGATTTCGGGCCGTGTGACCACATCCACGGCCCCGCTACAAGGAGTTAACAAGTGGCACGCGTCAAGCGGGCAGTCAACGCCCACAAGAAGCGCCGGGCGATCCTCGAGGCGGCCTCCGGCTACCGCGGTCAGCGTTCGCGCCTGTACCGCAAGGCCAAGGAGCAGGTCACCCACTCGCTGGTCTACAACTACAACGACCGCAAGAAGCGCAAGGGCGACTTCCGTCAGCTGTGGATCCAGCGCATCAACGCCGCTGCCCGCGCCAACGGCATCACCTACAACCGCTTCATCCAGGGTCTGAAGGCCGCGAACATCGAGGTCGACCGCAAGATCCTGGCCGAGCTGGCCGTCAACGACGCCACCGCGTTCGCGGCGCTCGTCGAGGTCGCCCAGAAGGCGCTGCCGGCGGACGTGAACGCGCCCAAGGCTGCGTGACGCTCGCGCCGGCTTGAGCCGGACGTAGCTGTGGACCCGCTTGCCTCGCGGCTTGCGGGTCCCTGTGCGTTTGCGCTCCGCCGGGTTGAGCGGGGGTGACGTGCCCTGCGGGGCGGGCGCGGTGCCCACCGCCTGCTTTCGCCGCGCGCTCCTCCGGCTGGTTCCGCACCGCCGGGCGCCGGCGCGCCTGCTGAGCGACGTCGCGGCGGGGAGAAGGCCCTTCGTGCCCGCCGACCCGGCTCGGTGGCTGTGAGACGGACACATCCCGGCTGGACCGAGCCGCGTGGCCGCCGGGCATTGCCCGGCGGAGGCCCCGTCGCACCAAGGTGTCGGCTCGGCCGAGGCCGCAGCCCGCCCGCGCTCCGAAGCCGTAGTTCGCGAACTCGCTCACAGCTCACACAGCCCGCAGCCGTAATCCATCCGCAGCCGCACCCGCCCAGGCTCGCAATCCGCAGTCGCCGCCCGCCCACAGCGGGGGACAGATGTCTGGTGTTGTCGGTGCGGGGGCGGCGTAGCGGGTCCGAAGTAGTCCTCCGCAACCCACTGAGGTGACCCCATGTCCGCCGCCCCCGAGCTGATCTCATCGCGCTCGCCTCGCGTCGCCGCCGCGCGGCGGCTGGCCAGGCGGAATTTCCGGGGCAAGGAGCGGCTGTTCCTCGCCGAGGGACCGCAGGCCGTGCGCGAGGCGGCGGGCCATCGCGTCGACGGGGCCGCCACGCTCGTGGAGCTGTTCGCGACCGTCGAAGCCGCGGAGCGGTACGCCGACATCGTCGGGGACGTCCGGGCCACCGGAGCCCGCGTGCACCTCGCCGCCGACGACGTGATCGCCGACATCTCGACGACCGTCACCCCGCAGGGGCTGGTCGGGATCTGCCGGTTCCTCGACACCCCGTTCGACGGCATCCTCGCGGCGCGGCCCAAGCTCGTCGCCGTACTCGCGCATGTGCGCGACCCCGGCAACGCCGGCACCGTGCTGCGGTGCGCGGACGCCGCCGGCGCCGAGGCCGTCGTACTCACCGACGCGTCCGTCGATCTCTACAACCCCAAGGCCGTACGCGCCTCGGTGGGGTCCCTGTTCCATCTGCCCGTCGCCGTCGGTGTGCCCGTCGAGCGGGCCGTGCAAGGGCTCAAGGACGCGGGTGTCCGTATCCTCGCCGCCGACGGCGCGGGCGAGGACGACCTCGACGACGAGCTCGACAAGGGGACCATGGGCGGGCCCACCGCCTGGGTGTTCGGGAACGAGGCGTGGGGGCTCCCGGAGGAGACCCGCGCGCTGGCGGACGCCGTCGTGCGCGTCCCGATCCACGGAAAAGCCGAAAGCCTGAACCTCGCGACGGCCGCCGCCGTATGTCTCTACGCGTCCGCCCGTGCACAGCGCGCCTCCGGAGGGTGCCGTTCCGTCACCGACAGCTAGTAGGGTGACGGGCTCGGGGGCCCACTGCGCCAGACGAGAGGTGGGATACGGGGATGGGTGTCGGCACGAGCGGTGCGAAGAGCGCACTGCGCGCACGGGACGTGCGCGGCACATCCGCGTCGCGCCCCGGTGACCTCGCCGAACCGGGAACCGAGCCCGGAGCCGGTGCGGGAGCCGATCCCGGTATCGGCCCCGACGACCTGCCCGACGGACTCGTCGTCGCCGACGAGGACGGCCGGGTGATCTGCTTCAACGCCGCCGCCGCCCGCATCACCGCCGTCCCCGCCGCCGCCGCGCTGGGGCGGCAACTGGAAGCGGCCCTCCCCTTAGAAGACCTCGAAGGCCGCCGCTGGTGGCAGCTGACCGACCCGTACGGCGGGCTCGCGATCCGGGTCGGGCAGCCCGAGCGCAACCTCCTGCTCCCCGGGGGACGGGAGGTGCTCGTGTCCGCGAGGTACGTGCGCACCGCGCCCACCGGCCCCGTCCGCCGCGTCGTCGTCTCACTGCGCGACACTGAGGCCCGCCGCCGCACCGAGCGCAGCCACGCCGAGCTGATCGCCACCGTCGCCCACGAACTGCGCTCCCCGCTCACCTCGGTGAAGGGCTTCACGGCCACCCTGCTCGCCAAGTGGGAACGCTTCACCGACGACCAGAAGAAGCTCATGCTGGAGACCGTCGACGCCGACGCCGACCGGGTCACCCGGCTCATCACCGAGCTGCTCGACATCTCCCGTATCGATTCCGGCCGCCTCGAAGTCCGCCGCCAGCCCGTCGACATCGGCGCCGCCGTCGGCCGTCACATCCAGGCCTATGTCGCCGCCGGCCAGTCCGCCGACCGCTTCCTGCTGCGCATCGAGCACCCGTTGCCCGCCCTGTGGGCCGACCCTGACAAGATCGACCAGGTGCTCAGCAACCTGATCGAAAATGCGGTGCGCCACGGAGAGGGAACCGTCACGATTGCCATCACGCCCTCGGCGTCCCCGCGCGAGCGGGAACACGCAGAGAGCGCGGAGGGCGTTGCGAACGCAGCCACGTCGGTCACCGTGAGCGACGAGGGCACCGGCATCCCGGAGGAGTCCATGAACCGCGTCTTCACCCGCTTCTGGCGGGGCAGCAAGCGCGGCGGCACGGGCCTTGGGCTGTACATCGTCAAGGGTATCGTCGAGGCCCACGGCGGCACCATCACGGTCGGCCGCGCCCCCGGCGGCGGCGCAGAGTTCCGATTTACGTTGCCCGTGAGCACCCCGGCGTACCTGCTCTGACGCCGAAGAGGTCCCACGGGCGCATTTGCACACCTCACCCCCGTTAGACTCGGCCTTTGGCACCTTTGCGTCCCCGTTTCAGGGACAAGGCGTCCCCCGAGTCGGGACGGGGACCATCCGCCAGCCAACCGGAAGCACGGGAAGAGATGTCGGCACCGAATAAGTCGTACGACCCTGTAGAGGTCGAGGCCTTGAAACCGGAAGAGATCGAGCGCATGCGGGACGAGGCGCTCGCCGCCTTCGCCGCCGCCGGCGACCTCGACGCGCTCCAGGAGGCCAAGGTCGCCCACACCGGCGGCACCTCGCCGCTGGCCCTCGCCAACCGCGAGATCGGCGCCCTGCCCCCGCAGGCCAAGGCCGCGGCCGGCAAGTTGGTCGGCCAGGCCCGCGGCGCCGTGAACAAGGCCCTCGGCGCCCGCCAGGCCGAGCTGGAGGCCGAGCGCGACGCGCGTGTGCTGGTCGAGGAGGCGGTGGACGTCACGCTGCCGTACGACCGCGTGCCGGCCGGCGCCCGCCACCCGCTGACCACGTTCATGGAGCGGGTCGCGGACGTCTTCGTCTCCATGGGGTACGAGATCGCCGAGGGCCCCGAGGTCGAGGCGGAGTGGTTCAACTTCGACGCGCTCAACTTCACGCCCGACCACCCGGCCCGGCAGATGCAGGACACCTTCTTCGTCGAGGGCCCGAAGGGCGATCACGGAGAGTCCGGTGTCGTGCTGCGCACGCACACCTCGCCCGTGCAGGCCCGCGCCATGCTCGACCGTGAGCCGCCCGTCTACATCGTGTGCCCCGGCCGCGTGTACCGCACGGACGAACTGGACGCCACGCACACCCCGGTCTTCCACCAGATCGAGCTCCTCGCCATCGACGAGGGCCTGACCATGGCCGATCTCAAGGGCACCCTGGACCACATGGTCCAGGCGCTCTTCGGGCCGGAGATGAAGACCCGGCTGCGGCCGAACTACTTCCCCTTCACCGAGCCGTCCGCCGAGATGGACATGCTCTGCTACGTCTGCAAGGGCGAGTCCGTCGGCAACCCCGACCGCCCCTGCCGGACCTGCTCCTCCGAGGGCTGGATCGAGCTGGGCGGCTGCGGCATGGTCAACCCCCGGGTGCTGGTCGCCTGTGGCGTGGACCCGGAGAAGTACAGCGGATTCGCCTTCGGGTTCGGCATCGAGCGGATGCTGATGTTCCGCCACAACGTCGAAGACATGCGAGACATGGTCGAGGGTGACGTCCGGTTCACCCGGCCGTTCGGGATGGAGATCTGATGCGGGTCCCGCTTTCTTGGCTGCGGGAGTACGTCGACCTGCCGGCGACGCAGACCGGCCGGGACGTCCAGGAGAAGCTCATTTCGGTGGGCCTCGAGGTCGAGACCGTCGAGCAGCTCGGCGCCGACCTCAAGGGTCCCCTGGTCGTCGGCCAGGTGCTGACCATCGAGGAGCTCGAGGGCTTCAAGAAGCCGATCCGCTTCTGCACGGTCGACGTCGGCACCGCCAACGGCACCGGTGAGCCCCAGGAGATCGTCTGCGGCGCCACCAACTTCGCCGTCGGCGACAAGGTCGTCGTGGTCCTGCCGGGCGCCGTCCTGCCCGGCAACTTCGCGATCGCCGCGCGCAAGACGTACGGCAAGACCTCGCACGGCATGATCTGCTCCGGCGACGAGCTGGGGATGGGCGACGACGGCTCCGGCGGCATCATCGTGCTCCCGCCGGAGTACGAGGTCGGCACCGACGCCATCGAGCTGCTCCAGCTCGTCGACGAGGTCCTCGACATCGCCGTCACGCCCGACCGCGGCTACGCGCTGTCGCTGCGCGGTGTGGCCCGCGAGGCCGCCATCGCGTACGGGATGCCGCTGCGCGACCCGGCTCTGCTCGACGTACCGGCCCCGAACGCCTTCGGCTACCCGGTGCAGATCTCCGAGCCGCTCGGCTGCGACCGCTTCACCGCCCGTACGGTGACGGGCCTCGACGCCGAGGCGCGCTCCCCGATCTGGCTGCGGCGCCGACTGCAGAAGGCGGGCATGCGCCCGATCTCGCTCGCCGTCGACATCACCAACTACGTGATGCTCGAGCTCGGACAGCCCCTGCACGCGTACGACCGCTCCCGCGTCCAGGGCGCGATCGGCGTGCGCCGGGCCGCGCAGGGCGAGAAACTCACCACCCTCGACGGTGTCACGCGCACGCTGGACGCCGAGGACCTGGTGATCACCGACGACCGTGGCCCGATCGGCCTCGCGGGCGTCATGGGCGGCGCCCACACGGAGATCGACGACACCGAGGGCACGACCACCGAGGTCGTCATCGAGGCCGCGCACTTCGACTCCCTCTCCATCGCCCGCACCGCCCGCCGCCACAAGCTGGCCTCCGAGGCGTCCAAGCGCTTCGAGCGCGGAGTCGACCCGCAGGCCGCGTCCGCCGCGGCCCAGCGGACCGTGGACCTCCTCGTGCTCCTCGCGGGCGGCACCGCCGACGCCGGGGTCACCGAGGTCATCGCGCCGTCCGCGCCGCACACCATCACCATCCCGGCGAACCACCCGGACAAGGTGGCCGGTGTCGACTACGGCCGCGAGACCGTCGTACGCCGTCTCCAGCAGGTCGGCTGCGACGTCTACGGGCAGGACGACCTGATCGTCACCGTGCCGTCCTGGCGGCCCGACCTGACCGACCCGAACGACCTGGCCGAAGAGGTCATCCGGCTCGAGGGCTACGAGAACCTGCCCTCGACCCTGCCCAAGCCCCCCGCGGGCCTGGGCCTGACCGACCGGCAGCGGCTGCACCGCCGTATCGGCCGTGCGCTGGCCGGTGCCGGATACGTCGAGGCGCTGAACTACCCGTTCATCGGCGAGCAGGTCTTCGACCAGTTCGGCCTGGCCGCCGACGACCCGAAGCGCAAGGTCGTCAAGCTGGTCAACCCGCTCTCCGACGAGGAGCCCGCGCTCCGTACGACGCTGCTGCCGGGCCTCCTCGGCGCGCTGCGCCGCAACGACGGGCGGGGCTCGCACGACCTGGCGCTCTTCGAGACCGGGCTGGTCTTCCACCCGCAGAGCGAGCTGCGCATCGCCGGGCGCCTGCCCGTCGACCGCCGTCCCACCGATGAGGAGATCGCGTCCCTCACGGCCGCGCTGCCCGTCCAGCCCCGGCACGCCGCCGTCGTCCTCGCGGGCGCCCGCGAGCAGGCCGGCTGGTGGGGCAAGGGCCGGCCGGGCGACTGGGCCGACGCCATCGAGGCCGCGCGCTCCCTGGCCCGCGAGGCGGGGACCGAACTCCTCGTCCGCTCCGGCCAGTACGGGCCGTGGCACCCGGGCCGCTGCGCCGAGCTCGCCGTCGTCATCGACGGCACGGAGACGGTCATCGGGTACGCCGGTGAGCTGCACCCCGGTGTTCTGAAGACCCTGGGCCTGCCCGCCCGCAGCTGCGCGATGGAGCTGGACCTGGAGGCGCTGGAGCGGGCGAGCGCGGGCCACCCCAAGGGGCCGAAGATCTCGACCTTCCCGGTCGCCACGCAGGATGTCGCGCTCGTCGTCGACCGGTCCGTCCCGCACGCGGACGTCGAGGCGGCGCTGCGTGAGGGTGCGGGTGAACTCCTCGAGTCCATCCGGCTGTTCGACGTCTACGAGAGCGAGCAGCTCGGCGAGGACAAGAAGTCCCTGGCCTACGCGCTGCGGTTCCGCGCGGCCGACCGCACCCTGACTGTCGACGAGGCCTCCGCGGCCCGCGACGCGGCGGTGGCCCTCGCGGGCGAGCGGACGGGAGCGGTGTTGCGGAGCTAGCTCCGCCGGGTCAGCTCTGCTGGGTGCCGGGGAACTGTGCGTTGTTTGTAGGCCGCGGGTGATTCGTGGCTGGGCGCGCGGTTCCCCGCGCCCCTTTGGGGCGCTTCCCCCGCGCCCCTCATGGGGCGCCCCCTGCGCCTACCTGCATAAATGCAGGTGTCCGACGGTGGATCACTCATTTGGGTGACAAGTTCGGGTGATCTGCCCGATCGGGGCATGCGGTCGCAAGAATCGGACCGGCCTCTCGAAGGTCATCTGCGCAGTCAGGGCCTATTGGGGGGGCCGATCGGCATGATCCGTATCAAGGCTGGGGCTCCCCGCGAGGTGACGCCCCGGACGAATTCGCGGGAGCCGGCCCGGAAGTTGATCCGGACGGTACGCCGGGCCGAACGGAAGCCGTGGCGGTGGGCGTTGAGCCTGGGGCTGCCCACCGTCTGGGGCGTGAGCGCGATCATGTTCAAGATGACCTGCCCGCTCGCCCGGCAGGACGGGCTCGGGGCCCGGATCATCACCAGCGCCGTGTTCTTCGCGGTCGGCACGGGGCTGGTACTCCACGTCAGAGGGCCGCTGCTGCGGGAGCTCAGACAGATCCGCAAGGTTGCGGGCGCCGCCCAGAGCGTGCTGCTGCGGCCGCTGCCCCCGCGGATCGACGGACTGAACATCGCGGCGGCCCAGCTCTCCGCGGATCGCGGCGCGTGTGTCGGCGGTGATCTGTACGAGGTGATCGCCACCGAGCACGGCGTCCGGATCGTCATGGGCGACGTCCGCGGGCACGGCCTCAGTGCCATCGGGACCGTCGCCGCCGTCCTCGGCAGCTTCCGCGAGGCCGTGCACGACGAGCCGGAACTCGGCTCTGTGCTCCGGAGGCTGGAGCGTGCCCTGGCCCGGCATCTGCGCGAGCGGGCACGGGCCGAGCATCCCTCGACGGGCCCGGACTCCGAGAGCCCGGTCGCCGAGGAGTTCGTCACGATGCTGCTCCTGGAGATCGGCCGCGACGACGAGGTGCACGCCCTCAACTGTGGTCACCCGTGGCCGTATCTGCTGCGCAGTCGTGTCGGACCGGACGGCGTGCAGGGTCATGTCGAGCGGCTGTCGACCGGTGAACCCCTGCCTCCGCTGGGGCCGTTCCCGCTCCCCGCGGAGCTGCCCCTCGTGCACTGCGGTCAACTGCTGCCGGGCGAGGGGCTGTTCCTGCACACCGATGGCGTGGAGGACGCGCGCGACGGCCACGGCCGGTTCTTCCCGCTGCCGGCCGAGCTCAGCAAAGCCGTCCGAGACCACCCTGTCTCACCCCAGACCGTCCTTCGCACCGTGTTCACCGACCTGCTCCAGCACACCGGCGGACGACCGTCGGACGACGTGGCAGTCCTGGTCCTCCGCAACGACCGCAGGCCCACCGGGGCATGCGAGTACAGCGCGCCCGTCTCCAGGGGCGCGGGGCAGTGACATCATGCGGCTCCGCCGCGTAGGCGCGACCAGCCACACCCGACCCGCGGCCGACTGACTACCCGCCAGTTCCTTGTTCTCCCAGCGGAGCGCGCCGTCCGCCCCGCCACGGAGTGTCGGGCAGGCAGCCGGGCGGACGGCGCGGAATCGGGCCGCCGCACTGTGTGAGGGGGAGCCGGCGGCCCGGCCGGCCTCTTGCGAGGCATTTCAGTCAACCGGCCTGAAACTCTCTGCGACAGCGCGCGTACCGCCCGGATTCGGGCACTCCGTTCACACCCCGTGTGAAGAGGGACGCACGACGTGGCGCGGACGCATTACTCTGACCGCACCGTCGGCACCGAGCCACCCGGGGGCCTGTATGCAGCCCAACACGCTGCTCGACGCGATTCTCGACGAGGCCGGCATCTCGCACGCGGGACTCGCCGCCCACGTCAACCAGGCGGGCAGAGCGCGCGGCCTCGCGCTCAGATACGAACACACGGCCGTGGCACGGTGGTTGAAGGGCCAGCGCCCGCGCGGCCAGGTGCCCGACCTGATCTGCGAAGTGCTCGCGGGACGTTTGCACCGGCCCGTCACGCTCGACGACATCGGACTCGGCGTGCCCGGCGAGCCGTCCACCCCGCACGGCACCTCGCTCTCCGGCTTCGTCGAGCGCGCCACCGCTCTGTGGCGCTCCGACGAACAGCAGCGCCCGCACATCCTCGGCGCCCCGGCCGTCACCGGTACGCCCGCCGTGATGCCCGTGTGGGAGTGGGAGAACCCGCCCGAGGACGTGGATGTCTCGCGCGGCGGACGCCACCACGTCAGCATGGCCGACATCGAGATGCTGCGCGCGGCCCGTGCCCACTACGAGCAGATGTACCGCAAGGCCGGCGGTATCGCGACCCGCAGCCGGATCGTCGGCTTCCTCAACGCGGAGACCGCGCCGTTGCTGCGCGGCGGCTACACCGACGCCACCGGCCGCCAACTCCACCGTGCGACGGGCGGATTGGTCGCCGTCGCGGGCATCTGCGCCTACGACTCCGACGCGCACGGACTGGCCCAGCGCTACTTTCACCAGGCGTTGCGGCTGGCGAAGGCCAGTGGGGACCGGGGACTTGGGGCGTATGTCATAGCCCTGCTCGTCAACCAGTCCCTGTTCATGCGCGAGTACCGGCAGGCCGTCGCCTTCGCCGAGGCCGCGCTGCGGGCCGCCGGTCGGCACATCACTCCGGCTCTCGCCTCCGACCTCTACGCGATGCAGGCCAAGGCGTACGCCCATCTCGGCGACGGCAGCAGCGCGCTGTCCTGCATCCGGCGTGCCGAACAGGCGGCCGAGCGCATCCGGCGCGGTTACGAGCCCGACGAGACCGGCTATGTCCAGCCCGGCCTGGTCAACGTACAGGTGGCGGAGGCACTGCTGAGCCTCGGTGACCTGGTGGCCGCGGCCGCGCACGCCACGGCGGCCGTGGACACCCCGGCGCACGACCGGGGACGGGTGCACCGGCTCGCCATGCTCAGCCAGATCGAGCTGCGCCAGGGCAATGCCGACAAAGCGGTGGCCACCGCGGTCCAAATGGCCGAGCAGGCACGGGGGATGGAGTCCCAGCGACTGCGTGACAGACTCCGCGCGGTACGCGAACACCTGGTGCGCAGCGGCTGCGCCGGCACGGCCGAGGCAGCCGAACTCATCGACGGGGCACTGCGCGTACCGCTCTAGGCCGTTGAGCTGCCGCCGCACGGCGGGGGCACATTGCGGGCGCACTGCGGGCCGACCGCTGTGCGCCTGCTGTCAGGACGCTCCTGCTGCGATATTGCCATCTACTCGGCGGAAGGTGGCAGAACCGTGCAGTGGACGAAACTGAACGAACAAACTGTGTATGCAAACCGCTGGTTCAGCGTCAATCTCGCAGATGTCGAGCTGCCGGACGGTCGGCACCTCGATCACTTTTTAATCCGGCTGCGGCCCGTGGCGGTGGCCACGGTGGTGAATGAGGCCAATGAAGTGCTGCTCCTGTGGCGGCACCGCTTCATCACCGACAGCTGGGGGTGGGAGCTCGCGGCGGGCGTCGTCGAGGACGGTGAGGACGTGGCCGTCGCGGCGGCCCGCGAACTCGAGGAGGAGACCGGCTGGCGACCGGGACCCCTGCGCCATCTGATGAGCGTCGAGCCCTCCAACGGGCTCACCGACGCCCGGCACCACATCTTCTGGGCCGGCGAAGGCACGTACGTCGGACACCCCGTGGACGACTTCGAGTCCGACCGTCGGGAATGGGTTCCCCTCAAGCTCGTCCCCGACATGGTCGCCCGCGGCGAGGTCCCGGCCGCCAACATGGCTGCCGCGCTACTCCTCCTGCATCACCTCAGGCTCGGGCAGGACGCGTTGCCCTGATGTTCCCCTAGTGCCCCAGTGCCTGCCAGACCGCCACGGCGAGTGCGCCCACGGCCGTGATGGCCGCGACCGCGGGCAGTGGCCAGCGGGTGTGTTCCAGTGCGACGACCCGCGTGCTCAGGTCGTCGAGCTCCTTGGCGGTCTGTTCGGCACGGTGACTGTGCAGAGCCAGCCCACCCTCGACGCGGGCCTGCGCCACGTCGAGGCGACGGCGTAACTCTGCGAGTTCCCCTTGGACCACGCGATGCTCCGGGTCGGCGGTCACGAGTCCGCTCCTTTCCGTAGTCGTCACATCGCTTGCATGCGCACGGAAAGTCAACCCGCCTCGTGGACGCGTGGGGAGAGTGTGCGAGGGGCATATGCGGGCCCGGCGCGCACACGGTGTGTGAATGGCGTGGGCCCGGCACCGCATCAGGTGCCGGGCCCACGCCTGCCCAAGACTTACGACGCGTAATCAGGCGTACGTGTAGAAGCCCGAGCCCGACTTCCGGCCGAGCCGTCCGGCGTCCACCATGCGCTGCAGCAGCGGGGGAGCGGCGTACAGCGGCTCCCTGTACTCCTCGTACACGTTGCCAGTGTGAGCGATTACCGCTTTCACCAGCGATTTCATGGCCTGTTCTGGGCCTGTGCGGCGCCCAGGGACTTCTCAGGGACATTCGGTTGTGGATCTTGATCGAACCACTCGTCCATGGTGGCGAGGCCCCGCTTGCCCGCCCCGGGTATGAAGTGAGCGTAGTGCTTCAGCGTGGTCTGCGGCGAGGCATGCCCGAGCCACTCCGACACGCTCACGATCGACTCGCCGGCCTCAAGCTGGGCACTCGCGTACGTGTGCCGGAGGACGTGGAACATGTCCTCGCGCGCCCTTCCAGCTCGGTCGTCGGCGGCTCAGGGTTGCGCCACGGGAGCGTGCAGGGGGAGAGGGGAACGTCTCGCGTTTTGCCGCCCTTGGGCAGGCAAAAGTACGGCCTTCCTCGTCACGGCGCAGTTGCCGCCCCAAGCATCTCCGTGGATGACACACTCCGGGTGGTCGGCGGGTAGACGGTCCCACTCTTGCCGGAGGGCCTCGAGTCGGCGCAGGGGCCATTCCCGATCGTCGTCGCTAGCCGATCGAGCCGCCGAGAGGCGGTCGGTGATCCGTACGAAGGATCCAGCTTCTCAATGTTGAAGGGGGGCTTCGGCAGATCGTGTAGTCGACGTAGCAAGGGGGCGAGATCGACCTCCGTACCGTGCCGGTGCGGAGGAAGCTCGTCCCAGAACGTCGCAGCCCGCCCACCGGCATGTACGGGTTGCTCCATCGGCAACGGGCGGAGAGCCTGGACGTCGTGCTCGGCGAGCCATCGCGTCGCAGCGACCTCGCGCGCAGCCGCGGCCTCCTGTCCGGCGCGGGCGATCCGGACAACGATGCCGGGCCGGTAGCCGCCATAGATCGTTCTCCGCGAGCCGTATTGGCTGCGCTCCCTCTGCCGACAGGCCCGCAGCGGCGACAACCTCACGCAGGCCGGTGAAAGACTCCTCGGTACGCGTCGTCGTCATGCCTGGACGCTAGCCCTGATCTGCTCGCGCAGTTCCGCTACCTCTGGCTTCCGGGCGTATAGGTCTCGCCGTGCCGGCCATGCGGTCGCGCATTGCCAGATGGGTGTAGCTCTGATGCAGGGATTTGTTGATCAAGCTCCGAGTCTGAGGTTGTCCTGGTAGCGGGCTTGGTGGACGCGCCGGTGTTCCTGCTCGGCGTGGTAGGCGAAGTAGTCGTCGAGGTCGCCGTTGCTGTGCAGGGCGCGGAGCTTGAGTACGGCCTCGGCGCCGGCCACGCCCCACCGTGATCCAGTGATATCGAGACGATCACCGACGAGATGCCTGCACGCCCCCTCGATGATCCTCGTTGCGATCGGCCAGCCCTTGGTCAGCGCGGTGTCGTTGCCAAGGAACTTGCGTTTCGTGGTGAGGTAGTTGACGCAGGTCTCGGCTCCCTTGCGTTGTTCGGGAGTGAGCTCGGCCTCTCGGCCTGGGTGATGATCTCGGCAGCGGTGTCCTGGCTCCGGCCCTGAAGGATCAACAGAGCCTTCTCGACGACCCACCGCTCGGCACCAATGTCACCGCTGGTATGAAACGCCCAGGTCGCACGCCATAAGTACTCGACGGCATGGATGGAAAGCTGACCGCCCGGCTGTGCAAGGACACCGGGGCTGCCGGGATGTTCGCGCAGCACCACCTCGCCCGGCTCCTCCTCGACCGCGATCGGGCTGAAAGTCTGCCGCCGATCGGCTGAAAGTCCGCCGCTTCAAAGGCAGCGACCCGGTGCAGGCCGCACCGTTGGCAGGTGCGGCCTCCATTCGGCCGGTACTGCCTGCGACGTGGGGAAGACACCGGCAAACAGCCGGATACGGAGCCTCGCCCCCGTCAGCGATCGCGCCACCAAGCCGTACCGACCGGATCAGAAGCAGGTACGCATCAGGAGCCGCGCCGGTCGGCTTCGCTGGTGAGCCGTCTCCAGGAGGTCGATCAGCGCGAGTCATGACTTCACTCGGGGTGACGGCCGACAAATACGGATCTTGTGGCCGTCATGCTGTCGTCGTCAGCAGACTCTTCTGTCCCGTCGCTCCCCTGATGCCCTGCCCACTGCCCATGCCGGATTTCGTGGGAACTCTCGTGCTGGTCGAGGGCGGCCAGCAGGCCCGCCACGGTGAGACCGGCGTCGGCCGGATGGCGGAGGATGGTTCCCTGTTCGATGCGGTACAGATTCGAGCGGCCCTGCCGGGTGTGGGTGAGATAGCCGCTCTGCTCAAGATCGGAAATGATCTTCTGGACAGCGCGCTCGGTGAGCCGGCACCGTGCGGCGATGTCACGGATACGGGTGCCGGGATCGTCGGCGATCGAGGCCAGTACCCGGGCGTGGTTGGTCAGGAAGGTCCAGCCGCTGTGTCCTTCAGGTACTCCACCCATGCCCTCAGCGTAGTGCCAACGTTCACGCATTCAAAAGGGTGAAAATGGGTTCATGTAACGCTTGACGTGCGAGGTGGGGAGGTCGAGCCTGGAGGAGGCGAAGACCGGTGGATGCCCCGGGAGCGACTCCATGCCAGAACATCTTTCTTCCCAGGCGAGAAGCGGTGACGAAGCCGTCCACGAAACGCTGGCGGATGGCAGGGTTGGAGCCCACGCCTCGCCGTTCCTGAAGGTCGCCGCATACCCCGCCGGTGAGCGGACGGTTGTGGTGGTCGCGGGTGAACTCGACATCGACATGGAGCAGGCACTGCAGCACGCCCTGCGCGAAGCACTGGCCCATTCCGTCCACGGCCTCGACCTCGACCTCGCCGGGGTCGACTTCTGTGACTGCTCCGGCCTCAACGTCCTGCTGCGCATCCGTCGCCTGGCTCTGGTGGAGGCCAAGACGGTCTGCATCCAGACCGCGGGGATCGCGGTCGAGCGCCTGCTCACGCTCACCCGCACATGGCCGCTCTTCGCGCACCCGGATGGCGCCGGTCCCGGCGTGGCCGCCATCGGCCAGGGCATACGTATCGGTGCCACCCCCAGCCCTGTGGGGGAGGGCGGGTTGCCCGAGGAAGTCGAGGAGAACCTGCGCATCGAAATCGGCCAGCTCAAAAGGGCCATGCAGACCCGGCCGGCCATCGATCTGGCCCGCGGAGTCCTGATGGCCTCCTTCGGTCTGAATTCCGAGGACGCCTGGAGCGTCCTGGTCGAGGCCTCCCAGCGCACCAACACCAAACTTCACCACCTGGCCCAGGAGCTGGTCGGGGCGGTCAACGGCGCTCCGCTGCCCGACCGATTGCAGCAGCAGGTCTCCGCGGCGGTCACCGAAACACGCAACCCGCTCTCCCTGAACCACCGACGCCATGACTGGACCTCTCCCACCCGCAGATTCGCGCCGCCGGACAGCGACAGCCCCGCGCCGTGACTCTTCCTCGAGACGTGCACTGTCGGCACAGGAGGATGTGACCCGCATCTGGACCCGGAGCGCCGTGCCGGGGCGGCAGCGGAGCGTGCGAGAGACACAGGCGACGCGGATCTGTTCCGAAAGGCCCAGGCCGACAGCCGCCAGGGCGCCGCAAGGGGCAAGCAACTGCCGCACCCGCGACTGGGCGGCAGTTGACGAGGCGGCTGTGGATGGCCTGGGCCCGCGTGCCCCGACACGGAGTGCTGGCGGCCACGGCTCCATCGCTGTCGACAGGTGAACCGTCGTCGAGACGCTTCGGCGGGGTACTCGGCAGCTGCTCAGGTGGTGCAGGCGGCCCGGACGCCGTACGTGCGTTTGCGGCTGCCCCCGGCGCCGCACAGGGTGAGCAAGGCGCCCCAACAGCCATTCAGGGAGTGATCATGCCTCGTGGGTCGAGCCCCAAGCGGGAACGTCAGTACGAACACATCAAGGAAAGCGCCGAGCAGCGCGGCGAGAGCACGAAGCGGGCCAAGGAGATCGCCTCCCGCACGGTCAACAAGGAGCGGGCCCGCACCGGCGAGTCGAAGACCGCGAGCAGGACGTCCACGCAGGACAAGTCGTCGTCCCAGCGGGGCGGTCAGCGCTCGCACAGCGGCTCTCAAGGCCCCACCTATGACCAGCTGTACGAGGAGGCCAAGCGTCGCAACATCGAAGGGCGCTCATCCATGAACAAGGCGCAGCTCAAGCAGAAACTCGGCAAGTAGAGCGGGGACCTGCCGTCTCCGGGTGTGGGTGTCGTCCGGGCCTTCGTCGGCCGTCGGGATTAGGTACCACCAGTCGGGGAACGCGCGCTTTGACCCGGAATGTTCGGAACGTTCGGATGCAAGGAGGATGCCGTGAGCACCGTGAAGGAATCCATCGACGTCGATGTCCCGCTGGACCGTGCGTACAACCAGTGGACGCAGTTCGAGGAGTTCCCGCTCTTCATGGACGGCGTCGAGGAGGTCCGTCAGATTGACGACGAGCACTGCCACTGGACGACGAAGGTTGCTGGTGCCCGGCGCGAGTTCGACACCGAGATCGTCGATCAGCTGCCCGACGAGCGGATCTCCTGGCGCACTGTGGGTGGCGAGGCCGAGCAGATGGGCGTCGTCACGTTCCAGAGGCTCGACGACGCACACACCCGCATCAGCCTGGCCATGGAGTTCGAACCCCATGGCATGGCGGAGAAGGCGGGTGCCATGCTCGGTATGCTCGACCGGCAGGTGAAGGGTGACCTGAGGCGGTTCAAGGGCTTCATCGAAGAGCGCGGGCAGGAGAGCGGCGGCTGGCGCGGCCGGATCAACCCCGCCGGCACCGACACCGGCGACGCCCCGATCAGGGAGACGCCGCAGTCCCGGATGACCGGTGAAGGGGCGCCGGTCGGTCCCGAGGACACGGGCCAGGACACCTCGCAAGGTTTCCCGGGCTCGCTTCCGGCTGATCCGGACGACATGCGGCACGGCTGACCAGTACCCGGCCCGGGGTACCCGCAGCCGCGGGTACCCCGGCACCGCCACTGTCTCTTGTCCCTGCCGCCCTGAAAGGATCCGGGAGCCGTGACCACCTTCGGCTACTTCCTGTCCTGCGAGGAGTTCACCCCCGCCCAGTTGCTCGACCAGGCCGGACGGGCCGCGGACGCGGGCTTCACGCGCCTGGCGATTTCCGACCATTTCCACCCCTGGAACGACGCCCAGGGCAACAGTCCCTTGGTCTGGTCGGTGATCGGCGCGCTCTCCCGGACCGTGGACCTGCCGATCACCACGCTGGTGACCTGCCCGACCGTGCGCATGCACCCGGTGCTCACAGCTCAGGCCGCCGCCACCTCCAGCGTGCTGCTTAACGGCTGCTTCACGCTGGGCGTCGGCACCGGCGAGGCCCTCAACGAGCACGTGCTCGGGGACCCTTGGCCGCCGTTCGCCGAGCGGGCCGAAATGCTGGAGGAGGCCGTGGAGGTGATGCGCGAGCTGTTCACCGGCCGCCTGGTCTCCCACCGCGGCCCGCACTACACCGTCGAAAACGCCCGCCTCTACACCACCCCGCCCGAGGCACCGCCGGTCTACGTCTCCGGTTTCGGACCGAACGCCGCCGCCCTCGCCGGCCGGATCGGCGACGGGCTCGTCACGATGACCCCCGACTCCGGCCTGATCGAGGCGTTCCGCTCGGCGGGCGGAGCGGGCAAGCCGGTGATCGGCGGGGTGAAGGTCTGCTGGAGCGATGACCGGGACAAGGCCGTGGACCTGGTGCACCGGCTGTGGCCGACCGAGCTGCTGCCCGGCGAGCTCGCCCAGATCCTGCCGACACCCGCGCATTTCGAGCAGGCTAGCGAACTCGTCACTGTCGACATGGTCCGCTCCACCGTGACCTGCGGCAACGACAGCGAACAGCACATCGCCGCGCTGCGCGCGTATGTGGAAACCGGGTTCGACGAGGTCTACGTCGGACAGATCGGCCCCGACCACAAGGAATTCTTCGGCCACTACCGGGACACCGTCCTGCCCGCCCTTACCGGCTGACCGGGGCCCCGCCTCCGCCGGAGCCCCGGGCGGGAAGCCGATGTGCATCCGAGGTTCTTCCGAGACGAACGCCGGCGCGCGGTCCGCCGGCTCGTGCACCTCCTGGTCGGAAACCTCCGCCCCGTCGCGGAGGGGTTCCGGTCATGTGCGCGGTTCTGGATCGGCGTACCGGAGCAGTACGCCCACACCCTCGTGCAGTCGCAGATGCTGCTGGGGCACGACGACGAGTTCGGCCTAGGTGCCGACCAGGGCGCGGGTGAGGGCCGCGTCGGCCCGCTCTCTGCGGACGTCCTGGATGCCGTAGGAACGGAGCTCCTGCTCGGTGAGGGCGAGTCGGCTCGGTTCCGGGCCGATCCACAGGGAAGAGGGCTTTGACCTGACCGTGTTGCAGGGCCGACACGGTTGCGGCAAGGCCCTCGGCCGAAGCCCCGTCGCGGGTGCGCTGGACGAGGAAGTCGGTCAGCAGGGACCGGTCGTGCTCGGCCACGCGTCCGCTGAAGAGGCTTTCGAGCCGGTGCTCCAGCAGCGCCCGTCGCGGCTGGGACCCACCGGCGCCCTCGACGGTGGTGACCCGCCCGCGCAGGGGAGCGGGGAGCCGGCGGACGAGAATGCCGCGGGCCCAGACGTCCCCCGCGACGACCACCGCTTCGGCTTTGATACGCCGCGCGTGGCCCTCCAGCTCCCGGCCTGTCACCTCGGCGGCGTTCAGCCAGTCGGTCACCGGGATTTCCTCGTGGAGGCGGTGCCCCGGCGTGACCTTGGTCAGGGGCCGAACGCCGACCTCGGCCTCGATCCGCACGGTGCCGGTGGCGTCCGTGGAGTGACGGCCGCTGTAGTGGACGTGCGCAGCCAGGTAGGTCCGGTCACCTCATGTGAGGGCGTCGAGGCGCCGTTCCGCTCCGCTGAGGGAGCGCCGACAGTGGCTCAGTCCCTTCCATGCGTCCCCGTACTTGTCGAGACGTTCCGGGAGGGTGCGCAGCGTCCACCGGCGCGGGCCCAGTTCCGGGTCGTCGAGTTCGTCCCACTCCAGCGGTGTGGCGATCGGGGCGTGCGGGCGGGCGCGTACGGCGTAGGGGGCGACCGAGGTCTGGGCGTAGGCGTTGCGCTGGGTGTCCAGGTAGAGCCGGCCCCGGCGCTTGTTCTTGCGTGGCTCAGTGGTCAGCCGGTCGCTGTGGCGGGCGGCGAGCACGTCGGTGACGCGCCGGGCGAAGTGCCGTGCGGTGTCGAAGTCGGTGCGCCGGTCGAGCAGGACCAGCAGATGCAGGCCACGAGACCCGGTCGTCATCAGGGCCGGGCGAAGGCCGAGTTCGGTCAGCAGGTCGCCCAACTGGCGGGCGCTCCACCGTACGGTCTCGAAGCCGTCGCCGTCGCCTTCGGACGGGTCGAGGTCGAAGACCAGCCGGTCGGGGCAGTCCAGGCAGTCCGCGGGGCTCAGCCACGGATGCGGGGTGATGCACGCCTGGTTGGCGAGGTAGACGAGGGTGGCCGTGTCGTCGCAGACGGCCATGCTGAGGCTGCCGCCCTCCTTGGGCACCCGTACGGTACGGATCCATTCGGGGAAGTAGTCGGGAACGTCCTTGTGGAAGAAGGACTTTCCCCGGTATCCGTCGGGATAGCGCTCCATCACCAGTGGCCGGTCCTTGAGGTGGGTGAGCATGGGGCGCGCGACGGACCGGTAGTAGTCGATCAGTTCGGCCTTGGTGATCCCGTCGTCCGGGAACAGCTCCTTGTCGGGGTTGGACAACGCCACCTTTCGGTCGCCGACGCGTATCTCGTCCTTGGTTTTCGCCTTGGCACTCATGAGTTCTTCCTCGCCTTCTCGCCGGGCCGCTTCCGCACCACCTTCTGTGTGGGTTTGTCGGTCCGCAGCCCCATGAACCGCGCGGGTGGCGAAGCTTCCCGTCCTCCGTCCACTCCGTGAACCCGACCTCGGCGACGAGCTGCGGCCGGATCCAGTGGGCGCCATGCCCACGGGGGCTGACGGCGAACGGGCAGCGCCGGCGCTCCAGGCGGTCCATGCGTGCCCGCAGTTCCTCAAGGGTCGTGCGGTCATAGCCGGTACCGACCTTGCCCGCGTACACGAGACGTCGTCCCTCGCAGTAACCGACCAGCAGCGCATCGAAGCCGGTGCGACTGGACGCGGAGACGGACATGCGCATCCACCCCTTCCATGGGTCGGACAGCCAGTCGCCTCCTCTGTGAGTGCCCCTTGGATGTGATCGCATGCAGACAGCGTCGAGGAGGTGCGGCACCGCGGCCGGGCGAACGCCCGCGCACCGATAAAGGATCAACGCCGATAAAATGGAGGAGAGGTGTGATCATGACGAAGCAGATCAAGTGCCGCAGAGTCTATGAGGAGACCTCGCCGCGAGACGGCAGGCGGGTGCTCGTCGATCGTGTCTGGCCGCGGGGGATGCGCAGGGAGGAGGCGCAGGTCGACGAGTGGCTGCGCGACGTAGCGCCGTCGACCGAACTGCGCAAGTGGTACGGCCACGAGCCGAGCCGCTTCACGGAGTTCCGCCGCCGCTACCTCGACGAACTGGGCGACTCCGGTCACCGCGAGGCGGCCGGGCATCTGCGGGACCTCGCCGACCACGACAAGCTGACGCTGCTGACCGCCACCAAGGACGTGGACCACAGCCAGGCCGCCGTCCTCGCCGAGTGGCTGACCGGCGGTACGCGGCGAGCCACCTGAGGCACTACGCCGCCATGACGACGAAGAGCACTGCCATACCGACGACGAGCCAGGTGACGTAGTCGCCGAGGTGGCCCGACTGCAGTCGGCGCAGCGGCAGAATGACGCCGCGCCGGACCGCTCGGCCCACGGTGCCGGCACGGCGGAGATGATCCCGGCCCGGCGCATGGGCTCGGTGTCCGCGTCGAACTTCAGGACCGCGTGTTGGTGGCCAGTGGGGCTGGACGGTGGCTGCGCGGGCGAGGTGCGGGGGCTGCCGGTCGTCCGGCGTACGGTTCAGCAACACCTCGGTCAGGGGCGTCGTCAGTTCCGCCAGGCGCCGCAGGTTCTTCTCCTCTGGCATCAACTCGGGCGCGTCGGCCCGGAAGACGAGGGTGCCGGAGGACTCCAGGGCGACGATCGGGGTGCCGGCCTCCAGCCGCGGCCGAAGCGAGCGCAGCGTCCGCCGCAGCACGCGGCGTGCGATGCCGAGCTGCCCGGTGGAAATACAGGTCAGGCCGCAGCACAGCGGTTCGGCGGGGACGGCGATGCGGAATCCCGTGTCCTGCAGGACACGCACCGCGGCCTGGATAGTTACTGAACGTGTCGGGCCAAAGGACGAGGGCACGCGGATCCGTCGGCCGCGGCTGTGGCATGCGGTACTTCTCCAACGAGTGACCGGATGTGAATTTCCGGCTCTTACCGCTGTTACCAGCCATACTGCCCGTGTTCCCGAGACCGCAGGTGACAAACGGCCGCATCGATCGGACCTGGACGGGTACACGGAGTACGCGGGACACGCCGCACTTTGGAAAACCGGTGAAACGTTGAATCGGTGACTGAGCCATGGCTACGAAGACCGATAGGAAGTCCGGTAAGAAGACGACCGGCGCGAAGGACAAAGCAGTGGTGCGCGCACTGCTCGACCGACAGCAGCGCACATATACGGCGCAGGCCGGCATCCGACTGCGCAATACCCCGGCGCCGCTGTACCAGACGCTCGTGCTCGCGACACTCCTCAGCGCCCGTATCAAGGCCGACATCGCGGTGGCGGCTGCCCGGGCGCTGTTCGATGCCGGGCTGCGCGACCCGCGGTCGATGGCGGACACATCCTGGCAAGAACGCGTCGACGCGCTCAGCGAGGGCGGCTACCGGCGCTACGACGAGCGGACCGCCACGATCCTCGGCAAGGGAGCCGAGCTGCTGCTGGAGCGCTACGACGGCGATCTGCGCCGGCTGCGCGAGGAACCCGACCCGAAGAAGGCCCTGTTGGACCTACCCGGGATCGGGCCCACAGGGGCCGACATCTTCCTGCGTGATGTGCAGGGCGTGTGGCCGGAGTTCGCGCCGTACATCGACCGCAAGGCCCTGGACGGTGCCAAGCGGCTCGGACTGCCGGCCTCATCCGAAAAGCTGAGCGGCCTCGTCCCCGGCCGCGAGATGCCCCGGTTGGCGGACGGCCTGGTCCACGCGGCCCTCGACAAGCCGCTGGCCGACGAGGTGCTCGCCGCCGCCAAGGCAGCGTGACAGACCCTCCGGGAAACCACGATCCACGGAAGCGCTCCGATGTCTCTCCGACTCTTGATTTTCGACCGCCCCCGAATGCCGTTGCTCCTGTGGCACCCCGTCATCGCACTCGTCATGACGTACAAAAGTGAGCCGAATTCCGCCGGTCCCGTTCCGCGGGACCCGCCGCCCACTGAGGATATGCCGGAAGAGGTGAAAGAGCCGTCCCCTAAGCAGGTAGAGCAGGTAGAGCAGGTAGAGCAGGTAGAGCAGGGAGAAGATGACGGCGAAACGGACGGGGTAATACAGGAACCACCGGATTAGGCCAAGGTCAGGCGGCCGTCTCCTTCCGTCGGCGCCCGGTCTGCGCGAGGGCGTCGATCAGTTGCTGGCGGCTCACCTTCGAGCGGCTGGGTATGTCGTGGTCTGTGGCCCGCTGGTACAGCTCCGCCTTGCTCATCTGCCGAAGATCTTCTTTCTTCCCGCTCCGCCGTCGCGTAGTCGCCCACGTGCGGCCGTCTTAAGCGGGGCCTTCTTGGCCACCGTCTTCTTCGCGGGTTTGCGCACCGTATTCCGGGCAGCGGCGGTCTTCTTCTGCCGCGGCGCGGTCGGCTGCTTGCCGCCGGAGGCGCGGGCCTGGTCGAGGCTGCCCTGCAGGACCTGCATCAGATCAATGACGTTGGTGGCCTGCGGCGCCTCCTCGGCGAGGGCGATTTTCCTCGCCCTCGGCCTTCGCGTGCACCAACTCGCGGACCTTCTCCTCGGAGGAAAGGAGGGAGCAGACGATGGTGCGGATCCTCGCCGAGGGCGACGACCTTGTCGTGCGCCTGTCGTGGTGGGAGAAGGCGGCCGCGCGCCGTGGCAACGTGCGCGTGCCACTGGCGGCGGTGTGCCGGGTGACGTGTGAACCCGACTGGTGGCGTGCCCTGCGCGGAGTTGCCCAGCACGGCGTCTGGATTCCCGGTGGGATGTGCGTCGGCACGCGGGGCCACCACGGCGGAATCGATTTCGCGGCGGTGCGCCCCGGCAGGCCCGTGGTGTGCATCGAACTGTGGCCCACGGCTCATTTCAGTCTCCTCGCGCTCTCCGTGCGGGACGACGCCGAGGCCACGGCACGATGGCTCCGTCATCTCGCACCGAAGATCGACTCGTCCACCCGCTGGCGGCAGGCGATTCCCGTCCCTGAGGAGACAGACCTTTCCTGAAGAGAACCAGCGGACTGAGCCGTCCAGTCCGCGAGGTTGGTGAAGGTTGAATGATCTTGGAATGTGTGATCGTTCCTGCTTCCGCCGACCGCCCCCTACTCGGGACGGAGGAAGCGGAGCTCGTCCCATGTCATGGCGCGGAACTCAATCCTGGTCCTCCGCCGGCGCTCGCTGCAGACCGGCGGTCCTCCGACAATGGTGCGTGCTTGGCGCATCACCTCCGGGCCGCAGGTTCTTGCACCCCCAGTCGGTCGTCTTTGCTCGTCTCTGTTTTCTGGGCGTTTGCCGGTGTGTGAGCCCTCCCCCTGCTGGTCCTCGGCAGCAGGGAAACCTGACCCCCCCGCTCACGACAACAACCCCCACACCACCCCGGCCGAAACCTCTGGGCGCGACCAGGTGAGTGAACGGGCACGCCGATGCCGCCGGTTGCCTTGCGTCGCAGCAACACTCGGCTCAGGCTCGTGACGTTCTGCAAGAGCTCTCAGGAAGCGCGAGGAGTGATCACCCATGGCGGTGTGCGACGTATGCGGCAATGACTACGAGATGGCGTTCGAGGTGCGAGTTGCCGGGTCCGTCCATATCTTCGACAGCCTGGAGTGCGCGGCACAGCGGATGGCTCCGGTGTGTGCGAACTGTCAGTGCCGGATCCTGGGCCACGGCCTCCAGTCGGACGGGCAGTTCTTCTGCTGTGGTCACTGCGCCCGCCAGCAGGGCCAGCCGCAACTCGTCGACCACGCCTGAGCGCCATCCGGTTCCGCGGCGACCTGGACCCCCCTCCTGCAGCCGACCGGTCACCCGGCATCGGATGCAGGGGCGCCCGGGGCCCCTGCGAGAGCTGCGTCGATGTTGCGGGTGTCGCCAGGGCGCGCAGCATCCACACCCCGTCAGGCGGGGTCAGCTGTCACCCGACGCCGAGATGCTCAGCAGCGGGCATTGGCCGGGTGCAGGATCGACACCACGGACCGGACTCACACGGCAGTCGCCGACTGGCCTGTCGCAGGGCCAGGTACGCCGACACCCACCCATAGATGTCCCGGCCCGAGAAGGGATAGGGGGCAGCGGACAACTGGACCCGGCGCTGCCACAATGTACCTGGTGCCGCCACAACGTGCTGACGTCCTGTCTCCCGTCGCCGGCCGCTTGGTCGGCGAGGCGAGGCGGCCATCGCGTGAGTCCGCGGTTCAACAGCACCCCTGGGCGACAGGTCGCCCAGGCCGCCATCACCCCACCTGGCAGGGGAAGACCCCCCGTCGAGCGCGCCGCCGTAATGCCGCGCGGCATCGGGGCGGCTACCGCGGCCGGTGCACGCTCCGGATGACCGCCGCTCGGCCGTCAGGTCCGCATTGCCTCAGTGAGGCAACGGCCGCCGCGACTATCGGCGACGTCCAGGGCACAACATGCCGGCCGCCACCATGGGACAAGTCCGCACCGCTGTCCACGCCACCGCTGGCGCCCCCCCGGCGAAGTGCTCGCCCGCACCAACCGTCTGCTCACCGACCTCGACCCCGGCCTGTTCACCAGCTGCCTCTACATCGACCTCGACCTGGCCCACCACCGCGCCTGCCTGGCCACTGCCGGACACCCCCCACCGATCCTGCGCCACCCCGACGGCCACACCGAAATCGTCGACCTGCCGCCCGGACTCCTGCTCGGCATCGACCCCGCGGCCGACTACCCCACGACCGGCATTCCCCTGCCGCCCGGCGCCGTGCTCACCCTGTACACCGACGGACTCATCGAAGCCCCCGGCACCGACATCGAGGACGCGATCGCCTCCCTGGCCAACCAGCTCGCACACGCCCAAAGCCAGACCATGGACGCCCTCGCCGACAGTCTCATCAGCCACGCCCAGCGATCCGCACCCCGCAGCGACGACATCGCCCTGCTCCTCATCAACCCCCAAGCACAGGGCTTGGTCATGGTCCTCGATCAGTTCGCGAAGTAGCTGCTTGACCATGTCTGTGGCGAGGACGGTAGGGGGATGGAGCGACAGGCAGTTGAGGAACTGAACGCGGACCTCGCCGAGTTCACGGACGATGTCTTCACGTACCTGGCCTATGCAGGCCAGCGTGGTTACGGTCGGCAGTACCTGCGCGGGCTGATATTGGACGGCAGGCGCAAGTCGGTGGAACCGATGGCTGAGCGCCTGGGCATCCCCCGGCGAGAACCTGGGTCACTTCGTCGCCCAGTCCCCCTGGGACTACCGCGAGGTGATGCGGCGTGTGGCGGCCCGCGCCCACCAGGTGCTGCGGCCGTCGGCCTGGCTGATCGACGATCACCCTTCGTCCGCTACGGGCATGGCAGCGCCGGCGCGATCGTGCAGCACTGCGGCGAGCGCGACCAGCACTTATGCCAGGTCGCGGTGTCCGTGCACGCCGTCTCGCGCCGGGGGTCGTCGCCGTTGCACTGGCGATTATTCCTGCCGCAGAGCTGGGCCGAGGATCGTGCACGCTGTGCGAAGGCGGGAGTCCCGCCGCAGATCGCGCACCGCACCAAACAGCAGACCGCCCTGGACCTGCTCGACGAACTCGACCAGTGGGTCCTGGCACCACCGCTCGTCGTCGCGGACAGCGACTACGGCACCAACGTCGCCTTGCGCATCGGGCTGAGTGCACGGGGCATCCGCTGGCTGCTGGCGGTCACGGGCCACACCGTGGTCCTGCCCGTCACCGGAGCCCCTGTCACCGCCTGGGCGCGCAGGCGCCCCAGCATCACCGTCGACCAGGTCGCCGCGGATCACCGCTACCGGGCCCGCAGGTTCGTCTACCGGGCCAGGACCGCCGATCACCCCGCCCGGTCCGGCTGGTTCGTCGCCATCCCGGTGCACATCGCCGGGATCATCGAGCGCGAGCACGTCGCGTCCACCGCCAACCGGCGCCTGCCCCAACGCACCCTGCTGATCCAGTGGAAGCGCAAGCGCGGCGGGGACGTCTTCCGGTCCTGGATCACCGACCTGCCCGCGGACACCCCGCTCGCCGTCCTGGTCAGGCACGCGACGAGTCGCTGGTGCATCGAGACCGACTACCGCGAGATGGAACAGGCCCTCGGTCTGGGCGACTACGAGGGCCGCACCTACCGAGGTTTCCACCACCACGTGGCGCTCGTCTCCGCAGCCCACCTGTTCTGCACAGAGCATCACCTCAACCCAAAGGGCGGGGCCACGGCCTCAGTCTGTACAAGATCGTGATCCTGTTCCAGACAGCGTTGATCGCCTCCCTGTACCGCTGCCCCTCATGCCACCGCGAGCCCAATGACCTCACCAGTCTTGATCGAGGACCATGACCAAGCCCTGAAGCAGCCAACTGACACGACGCTTGCCCGGCAGCTCGGCGTTGGTGTGACCGCGCCGGGCGTGGTCGAGACGCCCGTCACCACCAGCCCCATCACCCACAGATCGCCTCCCGCGCCGGGCGAGCGGTAGGCGCTGTTCAGCGGTGCGTAGGCGAATCAGCCGAAGGCCGCGGCGCCACCGGGAACCAGGAACCCAGCCACGACCATCAAGCCGCCGAACAAGTACATCCAGTACGACAGGGCGTTGAGACGTGGGAAGGCCACGTCGGGGGCGCCGATCTGCAGTGGCATCACCGCGTTCGCGAACCCCGCGAACATGGGGGTGGCGAACAGCAGCATCATCTGGTCCGGCGCCATTAGCTTTGGTTTGGTCACTTCTCTGAACCAGTAATTGCGGTCCGTTGAGGCAGTCGGCAAACCTGTGGCGCATGCGTACCGTCCCGGGCCAGGATGCGGCTATGCGTCATGTCCAGAGCGATCCCGAGTTGCAGGATCTGGTTCGGCGGTTCGTCACGCCTGATCGCCGATACCTTCGGTTGGGCGGGGGCCTTCTGCGGCTGGACCCGATCGAGCGTTCTGCGTTCGTGCGGGATCTGGCTCAGGCTGCCTACGAGATCACTCCCGCAGAACTGGGCATCCTCTTCGAGGGTGGCTGGCGCGAGCGCAAGACTGCCGCCTGGCTAGTTGCTGTGGCCCACAGGACCGAGTTCCGCGACCTCCAGGTGGCGGCGAACCGTACAAGCTACTGGCCCAGGCCCTCGGGCGGTCATCGAAGGTGGCCGTAGCCAAGTTCGCCTGGTCCGGCCGCGAGCGGCTGGGTCTGCTGAGGGTCCGCGACGACGCCATCGTCCTGCATGCGATGCGGTGGGACGACGAGATCCGCGACCCGTCCGAGCTGGCGCCCGACGCGGTGGAGCTCACCGGAGTCGAGATCGCCGAGGCGCAGCTGCTGATCGACCGCCTGACCCGCGACGACCTCGACGGGACGGAGTTCGCCGACCGGTACACCGAGGCGGTGGAGCAGCTCATCGAGGCCAAGCGCCAACACGAAGAACCACGCAAGGCGGCTGAGGAGCCGGAGGCGCCGGCGGGCCAGGTCGTCGACCTGGTGGCCGCACTCCAGGAGTCCGTGGTGAAGGCGCGGGCGGGTCGCGGCGAGGACGCAACAGTCCACGAAATGCCGAAGGTCGCCAAGAAGACGGCGAAGAAGGCGCCCGCCAAGAAGACCGCAGCGAAGAAGACGGCCAAAGAAACGGCCGGGCGGAAGCCGCGCACCGCCTGACGTCACCCCTCGATAAACCCCAGCTCCGAGTCCGGCCTACAGTGCAGGCACGCATCAGCCCCTTCTGCGAGTGCCCGCAGCATCTGGTCTTGCGCAACCCCCTTGGCTACGTTTCCCCAGCATGTGGCAGCCGCCGACGTGGACGTACACGGCGGCCCGCCCGCCGAGCCCCTGCTCGTCGATAAAGACGTCTGCCTGGCAATTGGACAGCTCCAGCGGGAGACGGTGCTGTCGGGCGAGGCCGGCCCAGGGGCGCCACCGACCGGCCCGCGGCATTCTGACGGCTGTGGACGGTCGGCATCTCGGCACCTGGCCCGGGCGGCGCCGGGACGGTGGGTCCTGGGGGTCAACGCCGGTCACCGCGGAGGTGTCCTTGGTGCCGCTGGGGCGCTGGGAGCGACCCTTGCGTCCCGCTGGCCTTTCTCGTCCTCGCCGGCGTACTCCTCGCCGCGTGCACTGTCGCTTTTGGCCGTGTTGCCCGGTACGGATTTTCTCTCTTCCTTGGACTTCGTCCGTCCTGGGCCTTTCCCGCCGCCGTGCTCGGCGGTGTGGAAGGAGCGACGGCCGCTGGGGTTTTCCTCCTGGCGGGTCTCGTCTACATCGGGAGACCAGCCGTGCTGTCCAGTGCCCTGGTGACGGCTCGGGCCCTTACCGTGGCGTGGCTCCGACGCATGTGGTCTCTTCGCCATGGGTCGACCTACCTTCGACGAGGGCGATGCTTGTGCGTCGCCGCGCGGGGAATTGTCCCTCTTTGGGCATTAAGTGCATGTTGCATCTATATCGCGCTGCGCTTTTCCGGGATGTCGCGCTTCTCCAGAGGGTGCACGGCGGGACCTTGAAGGATCCGTCCGTCCGGGGCGAAGCGGGAGCCGTGGCAGGGGCACTCCCATGCCTGTTCCGCGTGGTTGAAGGAGACGATGCAGCCGAGGTGGGTGCAGCGGGCTGAGACTGCCTGGAGTGTGCCGTCCTCGTCCCGGTGGATGGCGTATTGCCGTGCGCCCAGGCGTACCACGGCGCCGTGGCCTGGAGGGATGCCGTCCGTTGCGGGGCCCGTTACGGCCGGCAGCCGGTCCCCGACGAAGTGCCGGGTGACCTGAGCCTGGTGCTTCAGGAACGACGCTCCCTCGCGGACCACGGAAGCCAGGCGGCGAGGGTCGTAGAGGCCGCTCCAGGCGGCCGGGCGACCGTTGATCAGGTCGCTGAGCAGACGGCCCGCCATGACGCCGCCGCTCAGGCCCCAGCCGCCGAAGCCAGTGGCCACGTAGGCGTGTCGGCTGCCGGGGTGGAGGTGGCCGACCAGGGGGACGGAGTCGGTGGAGTCGTTGTCCTGCGTGGCCCATCGGTAGGTGAACGTGAGCCCGGCGAACCGGTCGTCGGCCCAGGCGGACAGCCGGGCGAACCGCTCCTCGACGTCGGCGGTGCCGGGCGTGAAGTGTTCCCCGGTGACGATCAGCAGGCGTTTGCCGTCACGGTACGGCGCGCTGCGCACGGAGCGCGTGGCCTGTTCCGGTGTGATGTACATGTCGCGCGGGGCGCGGTCTTCGTCGATGGTGGCGGCGACGACGAGTTCACGGCGTGAGCTGAGGCGGGTGAACAGCAGGGCCCGGTCGAAGACGGGGTAGTGCGTGGCGATCACGACGTCGCCGGCGTGGACCGAGACTCCGGTGTCGGTCCGCAGCACGCAGGGTTCGCCCTGGGTGAGGCCGACGACGCGTGTTCCCTCGTACACCGTGCCGCCGCGTCGGCGCAGGTCGTCGGTGAGCGCCAGCAGGTACTTACGGGGATGGAACTGGGCCTGGCCGCTCACCCGGACCGCGCCGGCGATGGCGAAGGGCAGTTCGGTCTCGGTGGCGAACTCCGCCGGAAGCCCCGCCTCGCGCGCCGCTTCGGCCTCCGCCCGCAGTTCGTCGAGGCGCCGCGGATCCTCGGCGTACGTGCAGGCCGCCGCCTCCTCCCACTCGCAGTCGATGCCGAGCTCGTCGACGATCTCGGAGGCGTGCTCGATCGACTCGGTCTGCGAGCGCGCGTACAGGCGTGCGCCCTCCGGGCCGCGGGTGCGGCGCAGGTGGTCGTAGACCAGGGTGTGCAGGGCGGTCAGTTTGGCCGTGGTGTGGCCGGTGACGCCGGCGGCGATGCGGTCGGCCTCCAGGACGGCGACCTCGCGCCCCTGCCGGACCAGTTCCCAGGCCGTGCTGAGTCCGGCGATGCCGGCGCCGACCACGGCGACGTCGACGGTGAGGTCGCCCGAGGGTGGGGGAGCGGGGTCGCCGGGCGGTGCGGTCTCCAGCCAGTAGGACCCCTGGGTTCCTGTCTGAGCGTTCATGACGACCGAGTGCCCGCCGTGGTGAGTGATACGCCCCGGTATGGCGGTCTTCATGCCTCTGTATCCGGTACCCGGCGTCGTGCGAAACGACCATCAGCGAGGAGGAAACAATGAGCACGGTGAAGGAAGCAGTGGACCTCGAGGTCCCCGTCCACACCGCGTACCACCAGTGGACGCAATTGACAGGTGTTCAGGGGTGCCGTCGCGCGGTGGGCGCGAGGCCCGCCGCCCGACGGCGTGGTGGTGGCGAAGAGCAGTCCGATCGAGTCGGGCCTCCAGGAATCGAACCACCCTCATATGGGCGAGGACGCGTTACTGGTTGGGCCTTGCAGCGCTGATGTCGCCGAGCGCCGACTCGGGGTCGCGCTCGATGGCCAGGTCGCCGATGGAGACGATGCCCACCGCGTGCTGCCCTTCGTCGACGACCGGAACTCGGCGGACCGAATGCTCGCGCATCACTTCCACCGCGCGGCCCACGTCGTCGTCGGGCGTCACCGTCACCAGATCGTCGCTGCACGCGTCCGCCACGGTCGTGCGGTTCGGATCGCCGCCCTCAGCCATCGCGCGAACCACCAGGTCGCGGTCACTGACCAGCCCGCGCAGCCGCTCGCCCTCGGCGACCAGAACGGCACCGATGTCCTCATCCCTCATCATCCGGGCCACGACCGTCACCGAGGTCTGCGGTTCGACTGTCACCGGGCTCCTCGTCATGACGTCGCTGACATGCTGAGTCATGGAACCATCCCTCCGTGAAGTGGGCGGTGCTTTCATTGCCGCTCAGCCTCCCGAGTACCCGTGGGCGACCGGTTCAATACGCCGTCACCAGCGACGTGCCGACAGGCGTTCCGGGCGCCGTACCGTCGACGCTTTCTGCCGCCTGCATCACTCACGCAGCATCCGCCCGCTGCCCCAGGGAGCCTCCAAGTCGCGCCGTACCCCCTTCAGCGACCGGCCGGTGGTCCAGGACGATCCGCGGAGCGGGTTCCGCAACCGCACAGGGCTCGTCGTCGGCAACATTGTTCGCTCCAGTGCCGCATCACACGCGGCACCTCCCGTGTGCCCAGAGCCCTCGAGGTATCTCGTGCGCCGATGAACCTGCGGGTTCATGAGCCGGCGCGATCTCGGGCGGTGTTACAGGAGCGGGGCAGGGGGTACCGAGGAGAAGGCGTCGGATGCCGTCGGTGTGCGCTGGGAGGCAGACATGGACGCTTCGGTCGACCGGATCGCACGCCTCGTCCCAGGTCAGGGTCGGTTTGCTGTCGGTCGATGCCGCTCAACAGGCCGTGTCCCGTGCAGTCCACGTGGGCTGGGCGAGGACGCGCGGATGAGGATCTGGCGGGCGCCGCGAGAGCCACCCGACGGTAGCGCCGCCGTGGGCGCTGTTCCGGGTGAATTCGCCCTTGAACAGCGCCACTTGGTGGCGTTGCCGCACTCGCTAGTACGAGTAGAAGCCGGAGCCGGTCTTCCGGCCGAGCCGTCCGGCGTCCACCATGCGCTGCAGCAGCGGGGGAGCGGCGTACAGCGGCTCCTTGTACTCCTCGTACATGCTGAACGCGACCGAGGCCACGGTGTCCAGGCCGATGAGGTCGGAGAGCTTGAGCGGGCCCATCGGGTGGGCGCAGCCCAGCTCCATGCCGTTGTCGATGTCCTCGCGGCTGGCGATGCCCGACTCGAACATCCGGATCGCGGAGAGGAGGTAGGGGATCAGCAGCGCGTTGACCACGAAACCGGAGCGGTCCTGGGCGCGGATCGCGTGCTTGCCGAGGGCCTTCTCGGCGAACAGCTGGGCGCGGCTGAGGGTGCCCTCGGACGTGGTCAGCGCCGGGATCAGCTCGACGAGCTGCTGCACCGGGGCCGGGTTGAAGAAGTGGATGCCGATGACCTGGTCCGGCCGCGAGGTGGCGACGGCGAGCCGGACCAGCGGAATCGAGGAGGTGTTGGAGGCGAGAATGGCGTCCTGCCGGGTCACCACCTGGTCGAGCACCTGGAAGATCTCGGTCTTCACCTGCTCGTTCTCGACGACGGCCTCGATCACCAGGTCGCGGTCGGCGAACTCGCCGAGGTCGGTGGTGAAGCTGAGCCGGTTCTGGGTGGCCGTGAGCTCGTCCGCGGAGATCTTGCCGCGCTCGGCCGCCTTGGAGAGGGAGTTGAACAGCCGGGTACGGCCGATCTCCAACGCCTCGCCAGTGGTCTCGGCGACCTTGACGTCGAGACCGGCACGGGCGCACACCTCGGCGATGCCCGCTCCCATCTGGCCGCAGCCCACCACTCCGACGCGTTCGATGTCGGTCACATCGTCCCCTTCGCTGATCTACGGCTGTGGCAGGACCTCCGTTGTCCGGCGCCTGCTCCGATCGTGCACGTTACTCCCAAGTATCGATGATCGATCGTCCGGGTCGTGCATGCTGGGCGGAGAAACGGTCCGTGAGCGTACGGATCCGCAGCGTGCGGCGTGGAGGGGTGTGCACATGGGGCGGGTGTCACGGCGGGCGTTCGGGGTGGCGGCGGCGACTACTCTCTCGGGTCTTGTCACGGCAGGGGACTCGGTGGCCGTGCCCGGCGCCAGGAGGGTCGCCGGCGGGCCCGGCGGGGAGCGGGCCGCCGACGGGCCGGGTCGGGAGCGCGCCGGTGACGGGCCTGGCCGGGAGCGGGCGACCTCGGAGCTGCGGGGCATGTGGCTGGCGACCGTCTCCAACCGCGACTGGCCCTCGCGGACCGGCCTCACTGCCACCCAGCAACGCGCCGAACTGCTCAAGCATCTCGACACGGCGGTCCGCCGCCGTCTCAACGCGGTGATCTTCCAGGTGCGCCCCACGGCCGACGCGCTCTGGCCCTCGCCGTACGAGCCGTGGTCGCAGTACCTGACCGGCGTCCAGGGCAAGGACCCCGGGTGGGACCCGCTCGGCACCGCGGTCGAGGAAGCCCACGCGCGCGGTCTGGAACTGCACGCCTGGTTCAATCCGTACCGGATCGCGACCCACAGCGACCCGACCCGGCTGGTGGCGACCCACCCGGCCCGCAAGCACCCCGACTGGGTCGTCCCCTACGGCGGGAAGCTGTACTACAACCCCGGACTGCCCGTGGTGCGGGCGTTCGTGCAGGACGCGATGCTCGACGCGGTACGCACGTACGACATCGACGCGGTGCACTGGGACGACTACTTCTACCCCTACCCGGTCGCCGGGCAGGTCTTCGACGACGAAGCGGCGTACGCGGCGCACGGCGCGGGCTTCCCGAGCAGGGCCGCCTGGCGGCGCGACAACATCGACCGGCTCGTGCGGGAGACGGCGGCCCGCATCCACGAGATCCGGCCCGCCACCCGCTTCGGGATCAGCCCCTTCGCGGTGTGGCGCAACGCCGCGACCGACTCGCGCGGCTCGGACACCGAGACCGGTGTGCAGACGTACGACGATCTGTACGCCGACACCAGGAAATGGGTCCGGGAGCGCTGGATCGACTACATCGTCCCGCAGGTCTACTGGAACCTCGGCTTCGCCGCTGCCGACTACGCCAAGCTCGTACCGTGGTGGGCGGCGGTCACCAAGGGCACAGGTGTGCGGCTGTACGTGGGGGAGGCGCTCTACAAGGCGGGCGACCCGGCGCAGCCCCCGGCCTGGCAGGACCCGGCGGAGCTCTCCCGGCATCTCACCTTCGGCCGGAACCACGCGGAAGTGCGCGGGCACGTCTTCTTCTCCGCCAAGGAGGTCGGGGCCGACCGCCTCGGTGCGATGGCACGGGTCGTGGCCGACCACTACCAGCGGCCGGCGACACCCGTGCGCTGAACTAGTACATGCAGAACTACCGCATGTTGTCCTTGTGGCGAATTTCGGAGTCGGGGCCCGGTGAGCAGACGGCCTCGTGCCCGTCCGAGAACCGGACGCGGTACGGGGGAGTGCCTTCCTTCCCCATGACTTCGGTGATTTCCGCGACCTTGTCGTGCTGCCCGACGATCCTGCCGTGCTGCACCAGCTTGTCGCCCACGTCTGCATGCATCTGAAGCGCCTCCTCGTCCTGTGCGGGAGCAGCGGTCCGTGCCCGCAAGTCTACGGCTGGTGGCGCCGGTTGGCCCGGCCCCTGCATGCCCGCTCAGCCCCGCGCTCGTTGGGTGAGTGCGATGCAGACCAGCACGGCCGCCGCCGTCAGAGGTGCGGCCGGTGTGAGCTGCTCGCCGAGGAGCAGTACCGACCACACCAGTGTGAGCAGCGGCTGCGCCAGCTGCAACTGGCTGGCCCGCGGAATGCCGATCGCCGCCATGCCGCGGTACCAGACGACCAGTCCCAGGAACTGGGATCCGGCCGCCACCCACAGCAGGCCCGCCACACTGTGTGCCGACAACTGGACCGGCTCGTACGACAGTGCCACCAGCGCGCCCGGCAGTGACAACGGCAGAGACAGGACCAGTGCCCAGCCGACGACCTGCCAGCCCGGCATGACTCGGGCGAGCCGGCCGCCCTCGGTGTAGCCCGCCGCGCAGACCAGCAGCGCACCGAAGAGATAGGCGTCCGCGCTGGTCACGGCGCCACCGCTCTGCCACACGGTGAACGCGATCACCGCGGCCGCGCCTGCCAGGGCGGCACCCCAGAACATCCGCGAGGGCCGCGCCCCGGTGCGCAGCGCCGACAGCAGCGCGGTCGTCAGTGGCAGCAGACCGACGACCACGGCGGCGTGGGCGGTGCTGGACGTCTCCAGCGCGAGCGTCGTCAGCAGCGGGTAGCCGAACACGACGCCCGCGGCGACGACGGCGAGCCCGCCCCAGTGCCGCCGTCCCGGCACGGGAACGCGCAGCGCCAGCAGGCAGCCGCCCGCGATGACCGCGGCCAGCGCACTGCGCACGGCCACCAGGGACCAGGGGCCGAAGCCCTCCAGGCCCCAGGCGGTCGCGGGGAAGGTGAGCGAGAAGGCGATGACGCCGAGGGCGGCCTGGAGGGTGCCGAAGCGGCGCTCCGCGCCGGATACGCGGTCCGGTTCGGTGCCGCCGCCCGCTTCGGTGGCGAGGCCGGTCTGGGTGTTGACCGCTATCCCCGTTTGGGCAGTAGCGCTACTGTCTAGTCTCATGCATGAGCGTAGCAGCGCGGGAGAGCTGGTGAATCAGCTGCGTCGGGAGGTGGACCGCTACTCGCCCGGTGGAAAGCTGCCGTCGAGCCGGGCGCTCGTCGAGCGCTTCCGGGTGAGCCCGGTGACCGTGTCGCGGGCGCTGGCGCAGCTCGCCGCCGAGGGGCTGGTGGTCACCCGCCCCGGGGCCGGCGCGTTCCGGGCGCAGCCCCGCACCACCACTGCCCCCGCCGGTGACACCTCCTGGCAGGAGGTCACGCTGAGCGCGGATGCCGCGACGGAGCTCGTACCGCGCACGGTGGACGCCTCCGGGGTCCTGGTCTCGCTCGCCGCCCCGCCACCCGGTGTCGTCGAGTTCAACGGCGGCTATCTGCACCCCTCGCTCCAGCCCGAGCGCGCGATGGGCGCGGCCCTGTCCCGGGCCGGGCGTCGCCCGGGCGCCTGGTCGCGACCGCCCATGGAAGGGCTGGTGGACCTGCGGGAGTGGTTCGCGCGGGGGATCGGCGGCGCGATCACCGCGGCCGAGGTGCTCATCGCGGCGGGCGGGCAGTCGGCGCTCACCACCGCGTTGCGGGCGCTCGCCCCGCCGGGTGCCCCGGTCCTGGTCGAGTCGCCGACCTACCCCGGCATGGTGGCGATCGCCCGCGCGGCCGGCCTCAGGCCCGTACCCGTGCCGGTCGACGCGGACGGGGTGAAACCCGCCCTGCTCGCCGACGCCTTCAAGGCGACCGGAGCCCGGGTCTTCGTCTGCCAGCCGCTGTTCCAGAACCCGACCGGCGCCGTGCTCGCCCCCGAGCGACGGGGCGAGGTGCTGCGCATCGCGCGCGACGCCGGCGCGTTCGTGATCGAGGACGACTTCGTACGCCGTCTCGTGCACGAGGACGCTGGCCCGCTGCCGCGGCCGTTGGCAGCCGAGGATCCCGACGGTGTCGTCGTGCATGTCGGCTCGCTGACCAAGGCGACCTCGCCGAGCTTCCGGGTGAGCGCGCTGGCCGCGCGCGGTCCGGTCCTGGAGCGACTGCGCGCCATCCAGGTCGTCGACACCTTCTTCGTGCCGCGCCCGCTCCAGGAGGCCGCGCTCGAACTCGTCGGCTCGCCCGCCTGGCCCCGCCATCTGCGGGCCGTCTCGGCCGAGTTGAGGATCCGCCGCGACACGATGACCGCTGCGCTGCGGCTCCGCCTCCCCGAACTCGCCCTGCCCCACATCCCGTCCGGCGGCTATCACCTGTGGCTCCGCCTCCCCGACGGCACCGACGAGTCCGTCCTGGTGGCAGGTGCCCTGCGCGCGGGTGTGGCCGTCACCCCCGGCCGCCCCTACTTCAGCGCCGAACCCCCCGCCGCCCACCTGCGGTTGAGCTTCGCGGCGGTCGCGGGGACGGAGGAAATCACCGAGGGGGTACGGAGACTGCGCACGGCTTGCGACGAGGTGTTGGGCTGACATACCCAGCCCCGTCATGGGGGTCCCCCTGCTCGAGCGAAGCCGAGAGCTTGGGGGAGTTTGAGGACGAGGCCGTTGAGGCCGATGCGGGGGTCTGGGGGCGGAGCCCCCAGGGGGACGGGACAGGGTAGGGGCGGCGGGGGCGAATACCGTTCGACCAGTGGAGGGCGCTCATCCTCCAGTGAGCCCGCATATACCCTCAGTAACATCTCTTGACCTGCGGAGTTCCGCGCTCCACGATCTCCGCATGCATCTTCGGGTCACATTCGTCGCCGCCGCACGCAGTTCCTCGCTGCTCGCGGAACGCTTCGAGGACGACCGGCCACTGGACCAGGCCGGCTGGGACGAAGTGCAGCACGCCGCCCCCGACCTGGTGCCGCTGGCGGCGGCCGAGCTGCGCTACTGCTCACCGACCCCGCGCAGCCGTGCCACCGGCGACGCCCTCGGCTACGCGCCGCTCGCCCAGCCGGCGCTGCGCGACTGCGACATGGGCCGCTGGCGCGGCTTCACGCTGGGCGAGGCGATGGCCCGCGAACCCTCGGCCGTCGATGCCTGGCTGGCCGACCCGCTCTCCTCCCCGCACGGCGGCGAGTCCCTCATGTCCTTCATCACCCGTATCGGCGGCTGGCTTGACACCCGCCCGGCCGACGACGGCAGCCGGATCGTCGCGGTGGCGGAACCCTCGGTGGTACGGGCGGCGCTCGTCTACGCGTTGAAGGCCCAGCCGTCGACGTACTGGAACATCGACGTGCGCCCCTTGTCGACGGTCACCCTCACCGGCACCCACGGCCGCTGGAACCTGCGCCTCGAAGCGGCCCTGCGGCGCGTCTAGCGCGTCCGCGAGCGCATCCGCGTGCAGTCGGTCGTGAGGACCAACTCCTTGGCGGGCCCGCCCACCCGCCATACCGTGCGCCAGCGGTCCTCCTCGTACGCCGTGAACTCGCCCCGGTAGAGGTCCGCCGCGCACGGGTGGTCGGTGACGTACCGGCCGGTGGTCAGGTCCAGGTCGTGGAAGGGGCGGCCGTCGGAGAACCGGACGGCCGCGGTGCCCGGTGCAGCCCCCGGCAGATATCGCAGCGTGCGCTCGGCGGGCCGTGCGGCGCCCTGCCAGGTGAACGTGCCGGATTCGTGGGACAGGAGACCGGGCTCATCCAGGGGGCCGAAAACCGTCGTCCCCGTGAACCGCCCCTCCGCGCCGCTCGCGAGATCCCGCACCACGCGCTCCACGTGCCAGGTCCCGGCCAGATACGCCAGCACGTCGGCCACTGGCCAGAACTCACCCATCCCGTACCACTTCCGTCACATCCGATGCTGCGCAACCCATTGACGCGCTCCGACCCCCTCCCTATCTTGCCGTTCGAAGTATTGACCGTTGTCCGATATGTCGAACAGATCGAGAAGCTCGCGCAACTCCATACAACTCCACACACCACAGAGCCGCGGAGTATCCATGTCACGCACCCGCACCCGCTGGAGACTCGGACTCACGGCCGCCGCACTCCTGGTGGCCTCCGCCGTCGTTCCCGCGCCTGCCCACGCCGCCGCCGATGTCACCGACTACGCGATCACCGTCGACCCGAAGGGTTCGGGCGCGAAGATCGACGACACCATGTACGGCGTCTTCTTCGAGGACATCAACCGGGCCGCGGACGGCGGCCTGTATGCGGAACTCGTGCAGAACCGGTCGTTCGAGTACAGCACCGCCGACAACCGCTCCTACACGCCGCTCACCTCGTGGGCCACCACGGGCACCGCGACGACGCCGAACGACGACGGACGCCTCAACGCCCGTAACCGCACCTACCTCGCCCTGGGCGGCGGCTCGTCCGTGACCAACTCCGGTTACAACACCGGCATCAGGGTCGAGAGCGGCAAGGCGTACGACTTCTCGGTCTGGGCTCGCGCCGACGCGACGGCGCCGCTCACCGTGACGCTGCACGACGCCGACGGCGCGCTCGCCGAGGCCCGCCAGGTCACCGCGCGGGGCGGCTGGGCCAAGTACCGGGCCAGGTTCACCGCGACCCGCAGCAGTACGACCGGACGCCTCACGGCCGCCGCCGAGGGCCCCGTCGCGCTCGACATGATCTCTCTGCTGCCTCGGGACACGTACAAGGGCCACGGTCTGCGCAAGGACCTCGCGGAGAAGATCGCCGCCCTGGACCCGGGCTTCGTGCGCTTCCCCGGTGGCTGCCTGGTCAACACCGGCAGCATGCAGGGCTACGACGAGGCGTCGGGCTACGCACGCCAGCGCTCGTACCAGTGGAAGGACACCATCGGCCCGGTCGAGCAGCGTGCCACCAACTCCAACTTCTGGGGCTACAACCAGAGTTACGGCCTCGGCTACTACGAGTACTTCCAGTTCTCCGAGGACATCGGCGCGATGCCGCTGCCCGTCGTGCCCGCGCTCGTCACGGGCTGCGGCCAGAACAGGGCCACCGACGACGACGCGCTGCTGAAGCGGCACATCCAGGACACCCTCGACCTCATCGAGTTCGCCAACGGTCCCGTGACGAGCGAGTGGGGCGCGAAGCGGGCGGCCATGGGCCACCCCAAGCCCTTCCATCTCACCCACCTGGAAGTCGGCAACGAGGAGAACCTGCCAGGCGAGTTCTTCGCCCGCTTCACGCAGTTCCGCACCGCCATCGAGGCCGAGTACCCGGACATCACCGTCATCTCCAACTCCGGTCCGGACGACAGTGGTTCGACCTTCGACACGGCCTGGAAGCTCAACAAGGACGCGAACGTCGACATGGTCGACGAGCACTACTACAACAGCCCGCAGTGGTTCCTGCAGAACAACGACCGCTACGACTCGTACGACAGGAACGGTCCCAAGGTCTTCCTCGGCGAGTACGCCTCCGGTGGCAACATCTTCAAGAACGCCCTCGCCGAAGCCGCCTACATGACCGGCCTCGAGCGCAACGCGGACGTCGTGAAACTCGCCTCGTACGCCCCGCTGCTCGCCAACGAGGATTACGTCCAGTGGCGTCCGGACATGATCTGGTTCAACGACCACGCCTCATGGGGATCGGCCTCCTACGAGGTGCAGAAGCTCTTCATGACCAACGTCGGCGACCGGGTCCTGCCGTCGAGCGCCACCAGCACACCCTCGGTGAGCGGCCCGATCTCCGGCGCCGTCGGCCTGTCGACATGGGCGACCACGGCGGCGTACGACGATGTCAAGGTGACCGGCGCGGACGGCGGCACCCTGCTCAGCGACGACTTCAGCGGCGACGCCTCCCAGTGGACCCATACGGGCAGCGGCAGTTGGAGCATCGAGGACGGGCAGTACGTGCAGACCGACGAGGCCGCGACCAACACCATGGTCTCGGCCGGAGACCCGGCCTGGCACGACTACGACCTGCATGTGAAGGCCACCAAGAAATCCGGCAAGGAGGGCTTCCTCGTCGCCTTCGGCGTCAAGGACACCGGCAACTACTTCTGGTGGAACCTCGGCGGCTGGAACAACACCAGCTCCGCGGTCGAACAGGCCGTGGACGGCGGCAAGTCGACGCTCATCTCCAAGGCCGGCACGATCGAGACGGGCAAGGCGTACGACGTCGACATCAAGGTGCGGGGCCGGCAGGTGACCCTGTACCTGGACGGCCAGGAGTGGGGGAGCTTCACGGACGACAAGCCCGCGGAGCCGTTCCGTCAGGTCGTCACGCGGGACGCGAAGACCGGTGACCTGATCGTCAAGGTCGTCAACGCCCAGTCCGCGGACGCCCGTACGGCGATCGACCTGGGCCGGGCGAAGGTGAGCCGCAAGGCCGCCGTCACCACGCTCCAGGCCGCGCCGGACGCGGTGAACTCGGAGACGGCCACGCCGGTCGCACCCGTGAAGTCCACCTTCGTGGGGGTCGCCGACACGTTCACGTACACCTTCCCGGCGAACTCCGTGACGTTCCTCAGGATCAAGCAGAGGTAGGAGAGGTAGGAGAGGTAGGGGAAGCGGTAGGGGCTGTGGGCTGCTGTCCGACCGGCAGCAGCCCACGCTCGGCGAACACCTTCTTCGCGGCGAACGTGGCGTTCAGCGCCTTGGGCATGCCGCAGTACACGGCCGAGTGCAGCAGAGCCTCGACGATCTCCTCCGGTGAGAGGCCCACGTTCAGGGCCGCGTTCACGTGCACGTCGAGCTGGGCCTCGCAGCCGCCGAGCGCGGTGAGCATGCCGAGCGTCACCAACTGGCGGTCGCGCGGGGCGAGTCCGGGCCGGTCGTAGAGGTCGCCGAAGGCCCAGGCGACGATCTGGTGGCCGAGTTCCGGGTTGACGTCCGAGAGCGCGTCGACGACCCGCTGCCCGGCCTCGCCGTCGACGCGCCTGAGCACCTCCAGGCCGTGCTCGAAGCGGTCCTCGCGGGTGGTGGCATCCGTCATGAGTGTCATGAGAGGTCGTCCGATCCCGGCTGGTCGAGCAGCCGTTCGTAATGGTCGATCTTGTCGTCCAGAGCGGTGGCGTTGCGGCGCAGCGCGCGGATGCGGTCCGCCAGCTCGGCGCGGTGCTCGCGGAGCGTCGCCAGCCGGTCGGGGACCGTGGAGTCGCCGTGCGCCCGAAGCCGCGCGAACCGCTGCATGTCGGCGATCGACATGCCCGTCTCGCGCAGCCGGAGCAGGAACTCGAGCCAGGCCAGGTCGGCCGCCTCGTAACGGCGCTGGTTGCCGGTGGTCCGGCCGACCCGTTCGATCAGGCCGGCCTTCTCGTAGTACCGAAGCGTGTCGTGTGAGAGGCCGGTGCGCTCGGCGACCTGGGCGATCGTGAGCGACGGCTCCTGCGGGAGGGGCTGTCCGCTGGCCATGGGTAAACCGTAGAACCTGGAGTGTGCTCCAGGTCAAGCTTTGCCCGCACGGGAATCGCGGGGGAACCGCGCGGGAATTCCCTCCCGGATCCCGCACCCGGGGTCAGGACGGGGACGGGATCGGCCGGACAGGTTCTGGCTAGGACCGGCGGCGGGGCTTGCCGCGCTTGGCGCCGCCCTTGGCGCCACTCTTGGAGCCGCCGGAACCGGCCCGGGGGCTCTTGCCGCTCGCCTTCCCCGTCGACTTCCCGGCCGTGGGCTTCCGCGGTACGCCGCCCGCGTCGGGGCGCTTGCCCTTCGGCTGGGCCGGTGCCGCGGCCGGAGCCTGCGAGCGGCCCCGTGAGCTGTTGACCGTCCGCCCCCGGACGATCCCGATGAAGTCCTCCACCAGGTCGGTGGTCGCGTCCTGCGGCCAGGACAGTGCGACCCGGGACTCGGGGGCGTCCGTGACCGGCCGGTAGGTGAGGTCCTTGCGGTGGTGCAGGCGCGCGAGCGATTGCGGGACGACGAGCAGGCCCACTCCCGCCGCCACGAGTTCGACGGCGTCCTCCGTGGTGGCGGGGCGCTCGAACGCGGGTTGTCCCGGGGGGCGCTCCCAGCCGAGGGTGTCGTCGAGCGGATGCAGCACGATGTCGTCGGCCAGATCGTCGGCGGTCACCTCGTCGACCGCCGCCACGACGTGATCCTTCGGGACCACGACCACCGTCGTCTCGGTGTAGAGGGGGATCGCGCTGAGGTCCTCCCCGTCGACCGGCAGCCGTACGAATCCCGCGTCGGCGCCGCCGCCCCGCAGCAGGTCCAGCGCGTCGGCGGTGGACACCGCGACGAGGGTCAGCGGGACGTCGGGCAGCCGCTCGTTCCAGATCCGCACCCACTTCGTGGGCGTCACTCCCGGGACGTAGGCGAGCCGGAACGAAGGGGACACATCATCCGAGCCTGTCACTTCACCAGGTTACCGGCCGTGGTCAGCGGTAGCGCACATGCTCGATACCCTTGAACCATGACGTCGCACCAGACCACCCAGACCATGAAGCCCGCGACCGCGGCGAAGAAGCTGGGTGTGTACCTCGAGGCCACCCCCGCCGAGTTCCAGGAGGGCGTCGTCTCGCGCGCGGAGCTGACCGCGCTGCAGGCCGACCCGCCCGCCTGGCTCCAGGAGCTGCGCCGCAACGGCCCGCACCCCCGCCCCGTGGTCGCCGCCAGGCTCGGCATCTCCATCGCCGGGCTCGCGCGCGGCGGGGTCACCGAGGCACTCACCACGGAGCAGATCGACGCGCTGAAGCAGGACGACCCCGAGTGGCTGCGGCGAGAGCGCGCCACCCAGGCCGAGGTCCGCAAGGAAGCGGTACGCATCAAGGAGAAGAACGCGGAGCGGTCGGCTCAGTCCCCCGGCCCGCGCTCCTGACCTCCCGCCGACCGGCGGTCTCCTTGCCCATCCCTCCGAAGTGCTCGGATTCGCCATCGGTCACATGATCGGCGGCGCGAGCCCCTGCCGCGGAGGTGCCGTTCGCGCCGAGGGGAGTGCCGAAGGGCGTCGCGGCCGCGGCAATGGATTGCATAAAACTGCAGCGAAACGTATAGTCATGCCATCCAAGAGGAGGGTTCCATGGCGGTACGCGCAGCAGTGGCGGGAGCGAGTGGGTACGCGGGCGGCGAAGCGCTGCGTCTGCTCCTGGCGCACCCCGAGGTCGAGATCGGAGCCCTGACCGGCAACTCCAACGCGGGCCAGCGACTCGGCGCGCTGCAGCCGCACCTGCTGCCACTGGCCGACCGCGTCCTGGAGCCGACGACCGCCGAGGTGCTCGCCGGCCACGATGTCGTCTTCCTGGCGCTGCCCCACGGCCAGTCCGCCGCCGTCGCCGAGCAGCTAGGCCCGGACGTCCTCGTCGTCGACATGGGGGCCGACTTCCGGCTCAAGGACCCGGCCGACTGGGAGAAGTTCTACGGTTCCGCACACGCCGGCACCTGGCCGTACGGCCTTCCCGAACTGCCGGGCGGCCGCGCCGCGCTGGAGGGGTCCAAGCGCATCGCGGTGCCCGGTTGCTACCCGACGGCCGTCTCCCTCGCGCTCTTCCCGGCCTACGCGGCCGGAATCGCCGAGACCGAGGCCGTGGTCGTCGCCGCGTCCGGGACGTCCGGCGCGGGCAAGGCCGCCAAGCCCCACCTGCTGGGCAGTGAGGTCATGGGCTCCATGTCGCCGTACGGCGTCGGCGGCGGCCACCGGCACACCCCCGAGATGATCCAGAACCTCGGCGCCGCAGCGGGGGAGCCGGTCACCGTCTCCTTCACGCCCACCCTCGCGCCCATGCCCCGCGGCATCCTCGCCACCTGCAGCGCCAAGGCGAAGGCGGGGGTCACCGCCGAGTCCGTACGAGCCGCGTACGAGAAGGCCTTCGCGGACGAGCCGTTCGTGCGTCTGCTGCCCGAGGGGCAGTGGCCCGCCACGGCGTCCGTCTACGGTTCCAACGCCGTTCAGATCCAGGTCGCGTACGACGCCGCCACGCACCGGATCATCGCGATCAGCGCCATCGACAACCTGACCAAGGGCACGGCCGGCGGGGCCGTCCAGAGCATGAACATCGCCCTCGGGCTACCCGAGGAAACGGGTCTTTCCACGATCGGAGTCGCACCGTGAGTGTCACGGCAGCAAAGGGATTCTCGGCGGCCGGGATCGCCGCCGGAATCAAGGAGAACGGCAATCCGGACCTGGCCCTCGTCGTCAACAACGGCCCCCGGCTGACCGCCGCCGGCGTCTTCACCTCCAACCGTGTGAAGGCCGCACCCGTACTGTGGTCCCAGCAGGTATTGGCAGGCGGACAGGTCTCCGCCGTCGTCCTCAACTCCGGGGGTGCCAACGCCTGTACGGGTCCCAAGGGCTTCCAGGACACGCACGCGACCGCCGAGAAGGTCGCGGACACACTGGGCCTGAACGCCGCCGAGGTCGCCGTCTGCTCCACCGGCCTCATCGGCGTCCTGCTTCCGATGGACAAGCTGCTGCCCGGAGTCGAGACGGCCGCCGCCCAGCTCTCCGAGCACGGCGGTGAGAAGGCCGCCATCGCCATCAAGACCACCGACAGCGTGCACAAGACGGCCGTCGTGACGCAGAACGGCTGGACCGTCGGCGGTATGGCCAAGGGCGCCGGCATGCTCGCGCCGGGCCTGGCCACCATGCTCGTCGTCCTCACCACGGACGCGGCGGTGGAAGGCGAAAGTGTCGACAAGGCGCTGCGCGCCGCCACCCGCACCACCTTCGACCGCGTCGACTCCGATGGCTGCATGTCGACCAACGACACCGTGCTGCTGCTCGCCTCCGGCGCGTCCGGCGTCACCCCGGAGTACGAGGAGTTCGCCGAGGCCGTACGGAAGGTCTGCGACGACCTCGGTCAGCAGCTCATCCGGGACGCCGAGGGTGCCAGCAAGGACATCAAGGTCGAGGTCGTCAACGCCGCGAGTGAACAGGACGCTGTCGAGGTCGGGCGTTCCATCGCCCGCAACAACCTCCTCAAGTGCGCCATCCACGGTGAAGACCCCAACTGGGGACGCGTGTTGTCCGCCATCGGCACGACCGCCGCCGCTTTCGAACCCGACCAGCTGAACGTCGCCATCAACGGCGTCTGGGTCTGCAAGAACGGTGGCGTCGGCGAGGACCGCGACAAGGTGGACATGCGCTACCGCGAGGTCCACATCGTCGCCGACCTCGCCGCCGGCGGCGAGACCGCCACGATCTGGACCAACGACCTCACCGCGGACTACGTCCACGAGAACAGCGCGTACAGCTCATGAGCAATACGACGCGGAAACACACCGCGCTCCCCAAGGCCCAGATCCTCATCGAGGCGCTGCCCTGGCTGACCCGGCACCACGGCAAGACCGTGGTCATCAAGTTCGGCGGCAACGCCATGATCGACGAGGACCTGAAGGCCGCGTTCGCCCAGGACGTCGTCTTCCTGCACCACGCCGGGCTGAAGCCTGTCGTGGTGCACGGCGGCGGCCCCCAGATCAGCGCGGCCCTCGACCAGCACGGCATCGTCAGCGAGTTCAAGGCGGGCCTGAGGGTCACCACCGAGGACGCCATGGACGTCGTACGCATGGTGCTGGCCGGGCAGGTGCAGCGCGAGCTGGTCGGGCTGCTCAACCAGCACGGGCCGCTCGCCGTCGGCATGACCGGCGAGGACGCGCACACCATCACCGCCACCAAGCACCTGCCCGAGATCGACGGCGAGCTCGTCGACATCGGTCGGGTCGGTGAGATCACCGCCATCGACACCGGCGCCATCGAGGCGCTGCTCTCCGACGGCCGGATCCCGGTCGTCTCCTCGATCGCCCGCTCCCAGGACGACGGACATGTCTACAACGTCAATGCTGATACGGCGGCTGCGGCACTCGCTGCGGCGCTGGGCGCCGAAACACTGATGGTCCTGACCGACGTCGAGGGCCTCTACGAGGACTGGCCCAACAGCGACGAGGTGATCAGCCGCCTCACCGCCTCGCAGCTGGAGAAGCTGCTGCCCGACCTGGCCAGCGGCATGGTGCCGAAGATGGAGGGCTGTCTGCACGCCGTACGCAACGGCGTCACCACGGCCCGTGTCATCGACGGCCGGGTCCAGCACTCGATCCTGCTGGAGATCTTCACCGACGAGGGGATCGGCACGATGGTCGTGCCGGACGCACATCCCGAGGAACAGGGGGACGCCGCATGACCGCCAACGAAGAGCTCACCCAGCGCTGGCAGGGCGCGCTCATGGACAACTACGGCACCCCGCGGCTGCCCCTCGTCCGCGGCGCGGGCACCCGGCTGTGGGACGCGGACGGCAAGGAGTACCTCGACTTCGTCGGCGGTATCGCGGTCAACGCGCTCGGCCACGCCCACCCCGCGATCGTCGAGGCCGTCAGCGCGCAGATCGCGTCCCTCGGGCACGTCTCCAACCTGTTCGTCGCCGAGCCGCCCGTCGCGCTCGCCGAACGGCTGCTCCAGCTCTTCGGCCGCGACGGCCGGGTGTACTTCTGCAACTCGGGCGCCGAGGCCAACGAGGGCGCCTTCAAGATCGGCCGGCTGACCGGCCGCAAGCACATGGTGGCGACCCAAGGCGGCTTCCACGGCCGGACCATGGGCGCCCTCGCGCTCACCGGCCAGCCCGGAAAGCAGGAGCCGTTCCTGCCGCTGCCCGGCGACGTCACCCATGTCCCGTACGGCGACGCGCAGGCCCTGGCCGCCGCGGTCACCGAGGACACCGCCCTCGTCGTCATCGAGCCGATCCAGGGCGAGAACGGCGTCGTCGTTCCCCCGGTCGGCTACCTGAAGGCCGCCCGGGCCATCACCGCGGCCACCGGATCCCTCCTCGTCCTCGACGAGGTGCAGACCGGAATCGGCCGGACCGGACACTGGTTCGAGTACCAGGCCCATGAGGGCGTCCTGCCGGACGTCGTCACGCTCGCGAAGGGCCTCGGCGGCGGACTGCCGCTCGGCGCGACCGTCGCGTTCGGACGGGCGGCCGAGCTGCTGAAGCCCGGCCAGCACGGTACGACCTTCGGCGGCAACCCGGTCGTCTGCGCCGCCGGACTCGCCGTACTCGACACGATCGCGTCCGAGGGACTCCTCGAGAACGTGAAGCGCACGAGCGAGAAGCTGCGGGACGGAATCGAGTCACTCGGGCACCCTTTGATCGACCATGTCCGAGGTGCGGGTCTGCTCCTGGGTATCGTGCTCACCGAGCCTCTCGCGCCCCAGGTGCAGCAGGCGGCTCAGGACGCCGGTCTCCTGGTGAACGCGCCCGCCCCCGATGTCGTACGGCTGATGCCGCCGCTGAACCTCGGCGATGACGAAGTGGAGGCGTTTCTCCGGGCCCTTCCCGGTGTTCTCGACGCAGTCAACGGGGATGGACGATCCTGAGAAATGGGACGAAGACGATGAGTCAGGCGCAGGACCATGAGCACGTAGGGCCTGCCGTGCCGCAGACCCGCTCCGCACGCCACCGCCGGATCGTGGACATCCTCAACCGGCAACCGGTGCGCTCGCAGAGCCAGTTGGCGAAGCTCCTCGCCGACGACGGGCTGAGCGTCACCCAGGCGACGCTCTCCCGGGACCTGGACGAGCTGAACGCGGTGAAGATCCGCAACAACGACGGCGACCTCATCTACGCGGTACCGAGTGAGGGCGGCTTCCGCACGCCGCGCGCGCCGCTGGGTGAGTCGGCGAAGGAGGAGCGGATGCGGCGGCTCTCCGCGGAGCTGCTGATCTCCGCCGAGACGTCCGCGAACCTCGTGGTCCTGCGGACCCCTCCGGGGGCTGCGCAGTTTCTTGCGTCGGCGATCGATCAGGCCGAGCTGCACGACATCCTGGGCACGATCGCCGGGGATGACACGGTGTTGCTGATCAGTCGTGATCCGACGGGTGGGCAGGCGCTGGCCGATCATTTGCTGCGGTTGGCTCAGAACCATCACTGAGGTGTACGGCGGTGGAGGCGGCACCCCCGGTCGGGGGGCCGCCTCCACTGTGGTGTTTTGACGGTGCGCTCCAGTCACCCGAGTCGTTGAGCCAAGCCCCCGGTGCATCTGACCTCGTCTCCCGCCGTGATGAGGAGGGCCTCTATGTCCGGAAGGGACTCCAGCCAGGTCAGAGCCTCTCGGGAGCCCATGGCGAAGGCGGCTGTCGCCCAGGCGTCCACCCAGGTCAGGCGGGGGCCCACCACGGTCACGGCGACCAGGTCGGTGACCGCGGAGCGGCCGGTGCGCGGGTCGACGATGTGGGCGCCGCGCTCGGCGGTGCCCGAGGTGGCCACCGCCAGCTCGTCGGCGTCGGCGGCGGAGACCACGGCCGCGAGCGCACCGGGGCGCAACGGGTCCGAGACGCCGATCCGCCACGGGCGTTGCGTTCCGGGCACGCCGAACAACTGGACGTCGCCGCCGCCGTTCACGCTCACCCCGCTCGCCCCGGCCGCGGCGATGTGCCGGGCTGCGCGCTCGGTCGCCCACCCCTTCACCAGACCGGTCGGATCGAGCCGGCCCTCGTACCTCGTGCTGAACCAGCCCTCGCTCAACCGCTCCGCCTCGGCGCACAGGCCGAGCACCTCGGCGACCTCCGGAGCGCACTCCTCGACGCTCAACTCACCGCGTGCGAGGCGCGAGATCTGACTGTCCTCGCGATAGGTGCTGAACACCGCGTCCACTTGGTGGAGTTGGGTCACCGCCTCCTCCAACGCGCGCTGAACGGGATCGGGTTCGCCGCCGCGCACGTCGAACGAGAAGACGGTGCCCATGACTTCCTCCGCGTGCCGCAGCACGGTCGGCTCCGGGGACGCGTCGGACGGGTCAGCCACCGGCCTTGTCCAGGGCCGACTGCAGGGACTGCTTGTATCCGCCGCTGGTGTAGGTGGCGCCGGAGACGGCGTCGATGTCGGCGCTGCCCGCGGCGACGGCCGCCTGGTTGAGCTTGGGAACGGAATCGTTCGTCACCTGCGTACTACGTCCGCCGCTGGGGGCCTGAACGGCCTCGGCCTTGGTGATCTTGTCGCCGCTCAGTGTGAGACGGACCTGGACAGGCCCGTACTCAGTCTGAGCGACGTCTCCGGTGACGGTGCGGGCCTGCGCCGCGGGTGGCTGTGACGCCTCGGCTGCCCCGCCGCCCGAGTCCGCCGCCCCGCCGCCCGAGCCCGTCGCACCGCCGCCCGAGCCCGTCGCCCCGCTGTCCGGGGCCTTGTCGAGGGCCGACTGGAGGGACTCCTTGTAGCCGGCGCTGGTGTAGGTGGCGCCGGAGACGGCGTCGATGTCGGCGCTGCCCGCGGCGACGGCCTCCTGGTTGAGCTTGGGCACGGAGCTGTTGCTGATCTCGGTGCTGCGTCCGCCGCTCGGGATCTGGACGACCTCGGACTTGGTGACCTTGCCGCCGCTGAGCGTGATGCGGACCTGGACGGGCCCGTACTGGGTCTGGGAGACGTCTCCGGTGACGGTCTGCTCGCCTGCCTGCTGCGCGCTGCCGCCCTGGGCCGACTCCTGCGCCCCCACCGTCTGCTGCGGGGCAACCCCGCCCTGCGCCGACGCGGACGCCGGATCGGAGGAGGGCTTCAGCGACAGCAGCAGGACGATCCCGGACACGGTGGCGGCGCCGGCCAGCACGACACGTCGAATGGGGTGGCTTTTCTTCATCGCTCCTGACTCCCGTCGCTCACATCTCGAACGACTCGTGATGGATGCGCCGGGCGGGGACTCCCGCGCCGCGCAGTGCTTCGTAGACCTGCTGCGCGAAGCCGGGCGGCCCGCACATGAAGACGTCGTGGTGATCGATGTCCGGCAGCTTCCCGCGCAGGGTCTCGGCCGAGATGTCCGGGCGCTCCCCTTCGGGGCTGTTCACCGCGTACATCAACCGGGCCCCGCGCTCCTCCGCGATGGCCGCCAGTTCGTCCCACAGGGCCAGGTCCTGGGTGGTGTTGGCCCGGTAGAGCAGGGTCAGGTCGCCCGCCGCGCCGGGCAGCGTCTCGAACAGCGCGCGCATGGGCGTGATACCGACGCCGCCCGCCACCAACAGCACCTTGCCGCGGCTGCGCTTGCCCGCCGTCAGTGCTCCGTAGGGGCCCTCGGCCCAGACCCGGGTGCCGGGCGTCAGGTCGCGCAGCGCGGCGCTGTGGTCGCCGATCGCCTTCACGGTGATGCGCAGCATGTTGGGGCGGGGTGCGGCCGACAGCGAGTACGGGTGGGAGCTGAGCCGCATGCCCGGCGCCAGGAAGCGCCAGCGGAAGAACTGCCCGGCCTCCGCGCCCATGCGGTGCAGCTTCCGCCCGCTGATCAGCACGGAAACGATTCCTGGCGTCTCCTCGATCACGGCCTCGACCCGCATCCGGTGCCGCATGTTCAGCCGGATCGGCGCGACCACCCGGTACCAGAGCACTGCCGCGGTCACCGCCCCGTACAGCCCGTACCAGACCGTTTTCGCGGTGGGTTCGACGGCGAAGTCGTTGCCCGTGGTCAGCTGGTGCCAGAACGACAGGTAGACGGCGGCGTAGGTGAGCAGGTGGATGTGGTACCAGGTGTCGTAGCCCATCCTGCGGCGCACCGGGCCCATCGAGAGCAGGCCGATGAGGAACAGCAGACCGGTGCCGATCGCGGCCTTGCCCATGTCCGGCAGTTGGTTGATCGAGTCGATGGTCTGCTGGACGATGTCGCCGAAGCTCTTGCCCGCCTGGAGCGCCATGCCGTACATGGTCAGCACGAGGTGGGCCAGGACCAGACAGATCGTGTACCGCCCGCTCATGGCGTGCCAGCGCGCGACCCGGTCGGAGCCCACCCGGCGCTCCAGGGCGGGCACCCGGGCCATCTGCAGCACCACCAGCGCCATCAGATACCCGGCGAGCAGGCCGGTGATCCGGCCGGCGTTCAGGATCTTGCTGTTGTTGTCCGCGATGGACGGGGTGTTGCTCCACCACAGCCAGATGACCCCGGCCGCGCCCGCCCAGACGGCGAGCAGCAGTGGGACGGCGGGGGAGCGTCGTGGGCGGATACGGCGCAAGGTCTGGCGCCGCGCGGCGCGGCCACCGGCGATCGTGGACAACGGTTCCTCCGTGGTCGTCCGTTGGGACGGGGTGAGGGGAGAGACCCCCTGGCCCAGAGATACGGTCCGCGACGCCCGTGTGTTCAGAGGCGGGCTAATAGTGAGTGATCGCGGTCGCCCCGCTCTCCGTCCCGATCGCGATGTGCGGCTTTTGGGACGGATCGGCCCAGCGTACGATCCGGCGCATCGCGTCCACCGGCACCGAGACGCAACCAGCCGTTGCCCCACGCCCGTTGACATGCAGGAAGATCCCGGCACCCCGCCCCCGCACCGGCCGTTCATAGTTGAACCCGATGACGAAGGCGTACGCGTACTGCGTGGGGTACGCCTTCAGGCGCTCGGACTGGACGGCGCGGCAGTCGGCGGGGCGGGGCTCGGTCCAGCGGTTGTACGCGCGGGAGCCGTTGTCCTGGCACCACCAGGACTTCTCCCGCACGGGGCGGTAAGGGGCGGTGGTCCCGGCGGGCGCGGCCTTGATCCCGAACGCGTACGGAAGGTCGTACAGCCCGGTGGGTGTCGTGTTCGTGCCCTGCCGCCGCGAGCCACCCTCGGTGAGCCCCTTGGCGCCGAAGCGCGCCGGCGTCGAACCGACCTTCACCCAGCGCCCGTCGCGCCGGTGCCACCATGTGAGCGTCCCGGTCGTCGAGGACGTACGCGGGGCCTGGGCGGTGATCAGCTGGGTGCCGCCACCGGTGTCCGCCATCCGTTCGGGGAGGGTGGGCGGGCCGCTCGGGGCCAGGGCGAGAAGGGGTATGGACGCGAGGGCGGCGGCTCCGGGGCGCATGGCTCAGACGGTACTGGGCGGCAGGGGGAGCGGCAGCCCGGGTAGGCCGTCCAGGCTCGTCGCGATGTGCTCCTTCTTCGCGAAGTACGCGCTCAGGGAGGCGTCGTCCTCGCGTGCGAAGCGCTTGGCGTGCAGGTCGCGGTCCTTGTCGTACGACATGAAGGGCACCGAGTAGCCGCAGCTGTCCCGGACGACCTCGGCCGTCACCACGATGATCGCGCGCAGGCCGTGCAGGGCCGGGTCGATGTCCGGGAAGTGTGTGAGCAGTTCCTGGAAGTGGGGGTCGTCGCGGAAGACCGGCTCGCCGCGACCGTGCACCCGGACGATGTTCGGTGGGCCCTGGAAGGCGCACCACATCAGGGTGATCCTGCCGTTCTCCCGCAGATGCGCGATCGTCTCGGCGCTGCTGCCGGCGAAGTCCAGGTACGCCACGGCTCGGTCGTCCAGCACGACGAACGAGCCGGTGAGGCCCTTGGGGGAGAGGTTGACCGTGCCGTCCCCGGACAGGGGCGCGGTCGCGGTGAAGAAGATCGGCTGCGCCTCGATGAACGTACGCAGTCTGCCGTCTATGCGTTCATAGGTCTTTCCCATGTCTAATGATTATGGAGAAAGACCTTTCGCCTGTCTAATGAATATCTGATTCCGTCTCTGCCGGAACGCGGGTTCCGTGGCCGCCCCGATCGGCGCGTGGGACGGGGCGGCCACGGAGGCTGCTACTGGTTGAGGGCGCAGGTGGCGAGGGAGTCCAGGCCCTGCGGCTTCTCCGCGGTGCGGCCGATGGAGATCGCGATGCGGTCGATGGTCGACGCGCGCTTGTCCGCCAGAGGGCCGAGGATCGCGTTCTGTACGAAGTTCGGTCCGCCCTGGCCGACGGTGTTCGCCAGGCGCGTGTTCGCCTCGGAGATCTGTGTGTCCAGCAGCGCCAGATTGCGGTCGACCTCGGCCTGGGCGGAGGCCGGGATCGCGGGCAGCTGCGACGCGACGTCCGGGCAGGAGATGGTGCCGACGGCGCCGGTGTCACCCGTCTCGCCCGTGTCTCCGGTCTCGCCCGTCTCGCCGGTGTTCCCCGTGTCGTCGCCGGCCTCCTCGGTGGCCGTCGCGCTCGGGTCCGCGGTGGCCGTGGCGTCGCCGTTGCTCACGCCGTTCGCGTTCAGGGTGCACGGCGCGAGCGAGTCCAGGCCCGTGGGCTTGGCGGCGGTGCGGCCGATCGCGGTGGCGATGCGGTTGATCGTCGCCACCCGCTTGTCCTCCAGCGGGCCGAGGATCGCGTTCTGTACGAAGTTGGCCCCGCCCTGGCCGGCCGTGTCGATGAGCCGCTGGTCGGCCTCGGCGATCTGGGTGTCCAGCAGCGTCAGGTTGCGGTCGACCTCGGCCTGGGCGGAAGCGGGGATCGCCGGGAGGCTCGGCGCGACCGCCGGGCAGTTCACCGTGCCGGGGGAGGTCGCGGCCTTCGTCGTGGCGTTCGTGCTGCTCTTGGACGTCTCCCCGGCCAAGGCGTTGCCGGCGATCACCGCTCCGGACAGCACGACCGCGGCGGTGGTGCCGATCATCACGACGCGGCGCTTGTTGTACTTCGGAAGGGCCCTGGACATGCGGAAGCCTCACTCGGGTCGGGGGTTGTCCTCTGTTGTTGAACAAACGCGGCGCCTGCGTTCGGGGAGAGGTACGAGTAAGCGCGTTCTGTCGTTCAAACACCTCCATGAATTTCGATCCGGCTCTTCTCGGGGGGCGGCATCAGGCACTTCCCGGGGCGGTGTCCGGCTCCTCCAGGGCGGCCCGGGATTGACGAATCATGCAGACTCCTGCATACTCATGCATATCAGCGAAGGCACTGTAAGGAGCAAACCGTGACCGAGCGCGTCGTACTCGCCTACTCAGGCGGTCTGGACACCTCCGTCGCCATCGGCTGGATCGCCGAGGAGACGGGCGCCGAGGTCATCGCCGTTGCGGTCGATGTCGGCCAGGGCGGCGAGGACCTGGACGTCATCCGCAAGCGCGCGCTCGCCTGCGGTGCCGTCGAGGCCGAGGTCGCGGACGCCAAGGACGAGTTCGCCGAGGAGTACTGCCTCCCGGCGATCAAGGCCAACGCCCTCTACATGGACCGCTACCCGCTGGTCTCCGCCCTCTCCCGGCCGACCATCGTCAAGCACCTCGTCGCCGCCGCCCAGAAGCACGGCGCCACCACGGTCGCCCACGGCTGCACCGGCAAGGGCAACGACCAGGTGCGGTTCGAGGCCGGCATCGTCGCCCTCGCCCCCGACCTCCGGTGCATCGCCCCGGTCCGTGACTACGCGATGACCCGGGACAAGGCGATCGCCTTCTGCGAGGCCAAGAAGCTCCCGATCGCCACCACCAAGAAGTCCCCGTACTCCATCGACCAGAACGTCTTCGGACGTGCCGTCGAGACGGGCTTCCTGGAGGACATCTGGAACGCCCCGATCGAGGACATCTACGAGTACACCTCGAACCCGGCCGAGGCCCGCGAGGCCGACGAGGTGATCATCTCCTTCAAGGAGGGCGTCCCGGTCGCCATCGACGGCAAGCCCGTCACCGTGCTCCAGGCGATCCAGCAGCTCAACCAGCGCGCCGGCGCCCAGGGCATCGGCCGCATCGACATGGTCGAGGACCGGCTCGTGGGCATCAAGTCCCGCGAGGTGTACGAGGCTCCGGGCGCGATCGCCCTGATCACCGCCCACCAGGAGCTGGAGAACGTCACGGTCGAGCGCGAACTCGCCCGCTACAAGCGCCAGGTCGAGCAGCGCTGGGGCGAGCTGGTCTACGACGGCCAGTGGTTCTCCCCGCTCAAGCGCGCCCTGGACGGCTTCATCAACGAGGCCAACCAGCACGTCAACGGCGACATCCGGATGACCCTGCACGGCGGCCGCGCCGTCGTCACCGGCCGGCGCTCCGAGACCTCGCTGTACGACTTCAACCTCGCGACGTACGACACGGGCGACTCGTTCGACCAGGCCGCGGCCAAGGGCTTCATCGACATCTACAGCCTGTCGTCGAAGATCGCCGCCAAGCGGGACCTCGCGTAAGACCGACCGGCAATGGGAGGGCGGCGTCGCGGGGTCTGGCACGCACATCTGCCGCGTTGTCGTCGGTCGCGATGGCTCCGCCATCACTCCCTCC